>DMQW01000457.1:13709-15150 GCA_003455565.1 Limisphaerales bacterium | reverse complement strand
GATCGCCCGGTTGGCAATCACCTCGTTCGCGTTCATGTTGGTCTGCGTGCCGCTGCCGGTCTTCCAGACGCGCAGTGGAAACTGGTCGTCGAGCTTGCCAGCGATGACTTCGTCGGCGGCCTGCGCGATCAGGCGGCCATTTTCCGGCGACAGTTGGCCCAAATCCGCGTTAACCAACGCCGCCGCCTTTTTCAGGATGCCGAACGCACGGATCAGCTCCGGCGGCATCGTGTCGCGACCGATGTTGAAGTGAATGAGCGAGCGTGCCGTCTGCGCTCCCCAATAGACATTGGCGGGCACCTCAACCGTGCCCAAACTGTCCGACTCCACTCGTGTTTGAATTTTTGTTTTTGGTTTTATCATGTTTTTCCTTTGCCATTTGGACGTGGCAACGTGGCTGCACGATCAAACTTTAATCGGTTGGGCGCATTCCGCAAACCAGAGTTTAAGATACTCGCCAATCAGGATTGCGGCTGGTTAAAACACCGCTTCGTTGGTTCAGGTCCGGAGCATGAGATGCTCGGTGAATGTTACCAGCGGTTTAGGAACGGATCATGGTTAAAACCATCTTGAACCGCTTGAGCGCCTTCAGCGCGTGCGGCTGTTGGGCCGGCA
Source organism: Limisphaerales bacterium (assembly GCA_003455565.1). Classification (GTDB taxonomy): domain Bacteria; phylum Verrucomicrobiota; class Verrucomicrobiia; order Limisphaerales; family UBA11358; genus UBA11358. The sequence goes on along the minus strand of DMQW01000457.1, from coordinate 14,535 downwards.
TCAGGATCAATTCGCCCGCTTTGACGTGGTGCGGCTGGCTGGAAATGGTGATTTCCGCTTCGCCCTCGATAATTTGAACCAAGGCGTTGAACGGTGAAGTGTGTTCGCTCAAACCCTCCCCTTCATCGAAGGCAAACAGCGTGACCCGCCCGGTCGCGCCTTTGACAATTTCCCGGCTGACGATGGAGCCGCTCTGGTAATCCACCAACACGCCAACTTGCACTGCTTGGGCAGGCTCAAACTTGATTTCAGTTGAATTTTTGTTCTGTGACATAGTTGTATTCCTCCATTTTGGTTGTGTTTGTGCGATTTTAATTGGCGTCGTTCAGGAGCAGCCATATCCGAAGTCGGCGGTTCCGGCTTGGAAAGAAAGGCTCCCGGCAAATTGCTCCAGCCGCCCAATGACGTCTGGGCCAATCTTGCGGTCCAAGTCTGCAAATTTTTCTTTCAGTTCCTCATTGTCGGTTTCGGTGATGAGTTTCTCTGCCATCGGGAAGACCATGGCGTCTTCCATCCAGAGGTGTTTGCGGTAAAGATCAATGATCTCTTGCAGCGTTTGTCGCACGGCGTGATCCGCTCCCGACAGCTTTTGCTCATAGGAGGTGATTCCTTCGTCCAGAACTGACACCAACGCGCGGCCTTTTTCGTGTTCATTGTTGAGTCCGCCGATGGGGCAGCCTTGCGCCGGCACACCCCGTTTGACCAGGATCGGAAAGAACAAGGCTTCTTCCCGACCATGATGGCGTTGGTCGGCGTAAACGCGCAGAAACTCCACCACCGTCCGAAGCTTTGGAATGTTGAGCCGCCGCCGCTGATCCTGTCTCTT
>DMQW01000457.1:0-13566 GCA_003455565.1 Limisphaerales bacterium | reverse complement strand
CCTGTAAGGATTTGATGACGGTTTCGATGATGCGGTGTTCGGCTGACATTTCTTTCAACGCGGTCGTTTTCATTTTTTGATTTCTTGTGGATGGGGTTGGGGTTGGTTGTCTTCGCGCTCCGGCATCTTGGCTTTATCCTCGGTCTGCAGCGCCGCGCTCTGGTAAAGCTCTTCTACGTAGTGAATGTAATCCACGTAGGCGGCGACATACTCACGTCCAGCTTCTACGCTTTCTTCGGCGTTTTTTTGCTTCTCGCGCATCCGCGCAAATCGTTGACGAATTCCCGTCGTCGTCTCATCACTCACGAGTTTGACAATGCCATCTACCGAACCAGTTTTCAACGCTTCGTCGGCTTTGGCAATGGCAGGTTCCACCTCCGTTCCGGCTGGTTTCAAACCGATATACGGCTCACCTTCGCCAGCGCGATGAAGACGCACTATCGTTTCAAAAAGATACTGGTCGGCCAGGTCTCGCGCCTCCGGACTTTGCGTTCGCACGGTTTGCGTCTTGACGAAAGCCCGACGAACTTCCGCTTCGCTTTCTTTCGGCACCCATTTCAAAATCGGGGTGACATCTTTTTGTTCAATGGCAGCCTTTGTTGCGGCTACCACTGGGCCGTCCATGGTGTCGCAGTGAGCGTGTGCCCAGATTGGCCAGAGCAATCCGGCGGCTACCAGGACGGTGACGGTGTATTTATTTAGACTGGTGTTTTTCATTGTTTGTCTCTCTTTTTGGTTGTTACTCTCACATATGAAAGTGAATTCATGTTCACAATCTACATTTGTGCGGCGGCGATTTCTTTGACTTGCATCAAGCTTTTTCCAGATGAAAGCGGCCTGGCAATGAAGAATGGATTCGAGGCGAGGTCAATTTTTTTGCGCCCGTTCCGAAAAAGAAATCCAATAGCGCGAACCGGCCAGGCCGATGGGCAAGAGCAACACGCCAAGCACCAGCCATTCGCGCGCGGCCCGATACTCGAACATTTCCGCCGCGAGAATGAGCACGGCCAGCAGCAGCAGCGCGATGGAAATGCCGCGATGAAAACGGTTCAATTCCGATTGCAACCACGCATCCAGCCGGCTTTCCAGGACCCGGCCGTGATGGGAATCCGTGCAGTCGCCTTTGACGTGGCAGCCGTTGCACTTGTGCGCCGGGGCGCGATAGGTGGCGATCTTGCGCTCGAAATCCGTTTGCTCGCGCGTCAGGTGATGGCCGGTCGGACATTGCCACACATCCATTTTCTTTTTGTAAACGAAGCCGGAGTTGCGGAAATGTTCCGAGCGGTGATGCGCATGGCGCGCGACAATTTCCAGAATCACCGAGACGCCCACGAGCAGCAGCGCGTAGCCGCCGGCCAGGATTACTTCGATGTGGACGCCGTGAATCATTCGCCGCCAAATTTTTCGTTTTCCTGGATTTCCTTGAACAAAATGCCGTCCGGGTTTTCGCGCGGCGGCTGTTGCTTCCGGTGTCGCACGCCGAGCCAGCAGAGGTAAAGCACCGGCAGCGTTCCACCCAGAATGAAGACCGCGTCGCCGGGCAGTCGCATCCATTCCAGCAGCGAGAGCGTGTGGCCGGAAATGAACTTCAGCGAGCGGGCGTCGAAATAGCTCACGTTCAGAGAATGATAAAGCTGGATGCAGCCGAGCGGAAACAGCGTGGCAAAAACCATCCACGCCAGACCGAGATTCAGCGACCAGAAACCGATTTTCGCGGCGCGATCGCTCCACAATTTTTCGGGAATCAGGTAGCGCAGGCAGAACAGCGCGAGGCCGACCGCCAACATGCCATAAACGCCCATCATTGCCGCGTGGGCGTGATTGGCCGTGAGCGCGGTGCCGATTTCATAATACGAAACGATCGGCAGGTTGATGAGAAAGCCGAAGACGCCCGCGCCGAGGAAATTCCAGAAGCCGACGGACGCTAGGAACATCACCGACCAGAAATGCGGGAACGGCGTGCGCGTCTGCGAGCTTTGTTGCGCGCCGAGCTGGAGGAAGCTCCAGGCTTCGACTGTGAGGAACGTCAGTGGAATCACCTCCGCCGCCGAGAAGAACGCGCCCAGCGCCATGTGGAGCGCGGGTTCGCCAGAGAAATACAGATGGTGCATCGTGCCGATGACGCCGCCCGCCGAATACAAAATCACGTCCAGGTAAATGAGCCGCATGGCCACGCGCTGATTCACCACGCCCAGCAGCACGAAAATATAGGCAACCATGACCGTCGTGAAGAGTTCGAGAAAATCCTCGACCCAGAGATGCACGACCCAGAACCGCCAGAAATCCGTGGTGGTGAACGTGGAATCGTTCCGCACGAGCAGCCCGACGGCGTAAAAGGCGGGAATGGCGAGCGCGGCAAAAAAGAACAGCCACGGCAGGTTGCCCATGTATTCATTGCGCAGCCGGTTCCGCAAGCCACGGAACAGGATAACGACCCAGAAGAATAGGCCCACCGTCAGCAAGATTTGCCAGAACCGGCCGAGATCAAGAAAGGTGAATCCCTGATGGCCGAACCATGACCAGCCATTTTGAATCCAACCAAAGACGCCCGCATATTCGCCACCCATGCTGCCGAACACCACGATTGCCAGCGCTCCGAGCAGCAGATAGGAAAGCACGCCCTGGCCGCGCGGTTCACGGCCGGTGATCATCGGGACGATAAAAATCCCCGCCGCCAGATAGGACGTGGAGACCCAGAAAAGCGCCAGTTGCAGATGCCAGGTGCGGGCGATGTTGAATGGCAGCACGCGCGCCAGATCAAAGCCGAAAAAGTTGGAAAGCTCCGCGCGATAATGTTCACCCGCGCCGCCCAGCAGCGCCTGCATCACAAACAGCAGTGCCATGACGAGGAAGAACCAGCCGCACGACCGTTGCGCTGGCGTGAGCAGCACTTCATCCGGCGGTCGGAACGAAATGCTTTTCTCCTCACGCCCGTGCCAGCCGAGAAAATTCCAGCGGCCGAACGCAGCGAGCAGCAGGCCGATGCCGCCAAGCAGCGCAATCAGCGAGATCACACTCCAAAACAGCGTGTCCGCTGAGGCAAAATTGGCGACGAGCGATTCCGGCGGCCAGTTGTTCGTGTAAGAATAATTTTTGTGTGGGCGCAAAGTGGATCCCGCCCAAGCCGACCAACTGAAAAAGGCCGTAAGCTGACGGATTTGTGCCGGGTCGGTGATGGCATTGGGGCGCAGACCGTATTTCGTGGTGGGCGATCCGAAATAGTCCGCGTAGTAAGCGGTCAACTTTCCGAAGGCGTCCACCTGCGCCGCGCTCCAGGTCAGCACGCCCGTTGCCGCGTCGTAACGGTTGGTTTTGAAATCGGTGATGGTTTGCTGTCGCGCCGCATCCGAAGCGGAACCGCCGTAGTAATCAATCGTCAGTTCGGCGGCGCGGTGCAAATAATCCGCCGTGTAATCCGGTCCCAGCCACGCGCCGTGACCGAAAATGGAGCCATATTCCATCAAGCCGTTTTTGAGGAAAATCTTCTGACCGGCGATGATTTCCTTGCCGGTGAACAACACTTTGCCGTTGGCGTCCACGACTTGAGCCGGAATGGGCGGCTCGTCGGTGTAGGTGTAATACGCGAGCAACCCCATCGTGAAAAAGCCGAACAGCATGACGAGCGCCACGGCTTGAATCCAGCCTTTGGAAATCAGCGGAGTTTTATTGGAGGTTTGGTTCATAAATTTTTACCGATGCTTTCAAAAGTTAATGGTATTCGTGCGAAAACGGTCATGTCAAACACCGCTTTTCCAGACAATCCAAGTTGGCGGATCATATTGCCAACGGCAGAATTTTGCCTTGTTCCGACAGTTTTTGGCGGGCGGCCTGCAACCGTTCGATGAAAATTGCAGAGACCCGTTTCATCAATTCGTAGCCAAGTTTAGGATCGCTCTCACACTGCTCGCGCAGTCGCGTGCCGTAGAAAAAAATGGCTTTGACGGGCGACAAGGCGCGCGCGTTGAAGTGTGAATAATACGGCGCAAAAATCCACGACCAGCCCAACACGCTGCCCGCACCGACGGTTTCGATCAGCACCGTGCCGCGCTTGTCGTCGCACGTTGGGCAAGGCGATTCCAGCGTTACTTCGCCGCTCAAAATAATGTAAAATCGGTTGGCGGGACTGCTCTCCTTGAAAATCAGTTCGCCCGTTTTGAATTCCGCCGGCATGGCATTTTCAGCCAGCAATTCGATTTGTTGCGCGGACAGTCCCTTGAGAAACGGTTGCGCCGCTAAAGTGGCAGGGTCGAGTTGCATATCATTGCCTCCTTGATCATGGTTTGAAACTTCGTAGAAAATAACAGCACGGCCAAAACCCTGTGCGCAGTTCTGGCCGGCATCGGCCGGTTTTGACAAAACCGCCGCACCGGACGTTCATGTTCTATGGTGAAAGCGTGCTGCACGGCCAAATCTTAAAACATTGCAGGCGTGATTTCCTTGACTTGAGTCAAGACTTTGGCGGGACGAGGGCTTATCTTTAAGCGTCGAGGTTTCCGATGATGAACACAATAAATATTCATCCGCCGCGTGTGGTGGTGCTGGGCGCCGGTTTTGGCGGCCTGACTTTTTGCCAGGCCTTCACGCATCCGACCGCGCAGATCACGGTCGTGGACCGGCAAAATCACCACCTGTTCCAGCCGCTGCTGTATCAAGTGGCAACGGCAGGTTTATCCGCGCCGGAAATCGCCCAGCCCATCCGCTCCATTTTGCGCAATCATCCCAATGTGTCCGTGCTCTTGCGCGAAGTGACGGGTTTTGATCTGGCGCAACGCGAAGTGCGGCTGGGCGACGATGTTTTGCCTTACGATTATCTGGTGCTGGCGCTCGGCAGCGTTACGGGTTATTTCTCCCATCCCGAATGGGAAACTTGCGCACCAGGACTCAAATCGCTGGAGGACGCGTTGCGGATTCGGCGGCGAATTCTGCTGGCCTTTGAGCACGCGGAAAATGGTGTCAGCCCCGCTGAACGCGAACGGCTGATGACCATAGTCGTGGTGGGCGGCGGGCCGACCGGTGTGGAATTGGCCGGTGCGTTCGCCGAACTCACCCGTCGGGTGTTGAAGCGTGACTTTCGCCAGATTGATCCCCGGCAGGCGCGCGTTATTTTGCTGGAGGCCGACTCGCGTTTGTTGCGGCAATTTTCGGAACGGCTCTCGGCCAAAGCGGCGGCGCAACTGGCCAAGCTTGGCGTCGAGGTGCGGACCAATGTCCGCGTTGAAAACATCGGCAAGAATTTTCTGCAACTGGCCGGCGGCGCACAAATCGAAAGCGCCAATATCATCTGGACTGCCGGCGTCACCGCGAATCCGTTGACGCGAAAATTAGGCGTGGAACTGGATCGCGCGGGGCGCGTGCGGGTGAATCCCGATTTGAGTCTGCCTGCCCATCCCGAAGTTTTTGCCATCGGCGATCTGGCGCTGGTGCTGGACGAGCGCGGCCAGCCGGTTCCGGGAATTTCTCCCGCCGCCATGCAAATGGCGCGTCATGTGGCGCGCGTCATCGAAACCGAATTGAACAACGGCAAGGAAAATTTGCCCGCGCGTCCGGCGTTCAAGTATTGGAACAAAGGCACGATGGCGACCATTGGTCGTTCGGCGGCCGTGGCGCAAATCGGGCGGCTGGAATTCTCCGGTTGGCCGGCTTGGGCCACCTGGTTGCTGGTGCATTTGATCTTCCTCATCGGTTTTCGCAACCGGGCGGCGGTGCTGTTGCAATGGACCTACTCCTATTTTACCTACAAACTCGGCTCGCGCATCATCACGGGACTGGAAGATTCATCCGAAGTTTCTTCCGCGCACACCGGGACGCAGGATTCGTGGGGAATGAGAAAATAACTGTTCACGACCAAACCGGAGAAAAATTATGATTCAAATCAAACGAGTTTACGAACCGGCCGCAAAGTCTGACGGAGAGCGATTCCTCGTGGAGCGACTTTGGCCGCGTGGCATTAAAAAGGAAGCGCTGCATATGATCGCCTGGCTCAAGAACGTGGCACCCAGCAACGAACTCCGGCAATGGTTCAACCACGATCCGGCCAATTGGAAAGAATTTCAGAAACGCTATCGTGCCGAACTGGAGGGTAAACCCGAAACTTGGCAGCCATTGCTGGCGGCGGCGAAAACGGGTGAGGTGACGCTGCTGTTTAGCGCGCACGACCTGGAACACAACAACGCCCTGGTGTTAAAAACCTCTTTGGAAGAACAACTCAAACGCGGACACAAGGAAAAATCATCCGCCGGCAAATAGAATTTTGATCGGAACGGATTGATTGCGACATCAAATGAAGAAAGGAAACAGTTTATGCAACCAAGAATGGATTACATGAAGACGGCACCGGACGGTTACAAAGCCATGAGTGCGCTGGAAAGTTATGTGCGGCAAAGCGACCTCGAACATTCCCTACTGGAATTGGTCAAAACCCGCGCGTCGCAAATCAACGGCTGCGCCTTTTGCCTCGACATGCACACCAAAGACGCCCGCGCCGCCGGTGAAACCGAGCAGCGTCTTTACACGCTGTCAGCCTGGCGGGAAACGCCGTTCTTTTCCGACCGCGAACGCGCCGCACTGGCGTGGACGGAAGCCGTCACGCGCGTCGCCGACACGCATATTCCCGACGACGTGTTTGAGCGGGTTCGCCAGCAGTTCACGGAAAAGGAACTGGCTGACCTGACTTTGGCCATTGTGACCATCAACGGCTGGAATCGGCTCGCCATCGCTTTTCGCAAAGTCCCCGGTTCTTACCAGCCCGCCAAGCGTTGATAAATCTTCCCGCCGGTTGAACTTGCTGGTTTCCAAAACGCGAAAAGCTTGACTTGGGTCAAAGCTGATCCGCCCGCCATGCTCTAAATTTGCCGGCATGAACAGCCAAACTGTGACGCTGGATGTGCGCGAGGATATTCGCAACGGCGGCGAGCCGTTTTCAAAAATCATGAGCGCCGTGGCACAATTGCGCCCGGATGAAAATCTTTTGCTGCTCGCGCCGTTTGAACCCAAACCACTCTTTGGCGTTCTGGCCAAACAAGGTTTTGCGCACACGGCGCGAGAGATCGAAAATGGCGACTGGGAAGTGTTGTTCACGCGCAGCGGTGAAAAACCGGATGCCGCAATAGCTTCCGCGCCGGTTCAACGCGCGGTTCGCGAGGTTGAAACCAAGGGCGGGCGATGGCTCGAAGTGGACGCGCGCGGCCTCGAACCGCCGCAGCCGCTGGTGACCATTCTGGAAGCGCTCGCGAATTTGCCCGCCGGTGCGGAATTGCGCGCCCACACGGACCGCCGCCCGATGCACCTTTACGCGCAGTTGGAAGAACGCGGGTTCACCGGCGAAACCGAGGAAAAAAACGATGGAAGTTTTATCACCAAAATCCGCCGGCGTTGAATCGAATCCAGCGCCGCGAAAACCGCTTCGCCCGGCAACTTCACCTAGTCTGGCCGGCGTTCAAGCGGCGTCGGTTCGCCTGCCGCTGTGCTTTGTGCTGGTCGGGGTGTTGTCATTGCTGGCCAGCGCCGGGTTTCTCCTGGCGCAGCCGGATTTGCTGGCGATGTATCATTACACGCCGCATCTCATCGCCATCACGCACCTGTTCGTGCTCGGTTTCATCTGCTCCATCGTCATGGGCGCGATGTATCAACTCGTGCCGGTGACTTTGGAGACGCAGTTGTTCAGCGAACGGCTGGTGAAATGGCAGTTTGCCGCTCACGTCATTGGTTTCGTTGGCATGGTTTTCGCATTCTGGACTTTTAACATGGCGCTGGTCGGCGCGTTCGGTTCGTTGCTGACACTGGGTGTTGGTTTGTTTGTTTTCAACCTCGCCCGCACGTTGGCGAAAGTGAAGGGCTGGAATCCGATCAAATTCGGCATCGCCTCGGCACTGTTCTGGCTGGCATCCACGGTCTCGGCCGGACTTTTTTTGACGGCCTCGAAATGCTGGAGTTTCAGTTCGTTCCAGCCGCTGGCGGCGATGCACGCCCACGCGCACCTTGGCGTCGTCGGCGTGTTTGTCATGATGATCGTAACGGTAAGCTACAAGCTCGTGCCGATGTTCACTTTGAGCGAACTGCAAAATGAACGTCGTGCGTGGTGGTCCATCGCGCTGCTCGATCTTGGACTGGCTGGTGCTTTTGCTGCCATCCTGGTCCAAAGTTCGTTAAAGCCGGTGGCTGCCTTGGTGATCATTGCCGGTCTCTTGCTTTACGGCACTGAAATCAAGGCGATTTTGCGTGCGCGCAACCGCCGGGCGCTCGATTGGGGGATACGATATTTTCTCACGGCCCTCGCCCTGCTCGTTCCGTTGTCAATCTTGGCGCTCGCGTTGTCGTGGTCGCGGCTGCCGGTGACTGCGTTCACGATGCAGTTGGAAAATATCTACGGCCTGCTCGCGCTGGCCGGACTCGCGGGGCTGGCGATCCTGGGAATGCTTTACAAAATCGTGCCGTTCCTCGTTTGGTTTCACAGCTACAGCCGCCAAATCGGTCGCGTCAAAGTTCCGGCGCTGGCGGAGATGTATTCTGTGCCGCTTCAAATTGCGGGCTATTGGAGTTTTCTGACCGGACTCGGCGTTTTGTGCGTAGCAACGGCTTTGTCGCATGAAGCGGGTATTCGCTGGGGCGGTGGTCTGCTGGCGTTGAGCCTCGCCATTTTCGCCGTCAACATGGGCAAAATCCTTTCGCATTTTGTCCGGCCAAAAATTCAAGCGTTCGCGCCAAAAACATTTACCGCCGCCAAAAATTTATGACCACCACCACGCTCACCGACGAACTTGTTCTCGAAACTTTGCGCCAGGTCATTGACCCGGAACTCGGTGTCAACATTGTGGACCTCGGCCTGGTTTATCGCTACGCCTATGCTGCCGGCAAGTTGACGGTGACAATGACGCTCACCACGCCCGGTTGTCCGATGCACGACAGCATTGCGGAGGGTGTGAAAAATATTTTGCAGACGCTCGATGGTGTGACCGACGTGGACGTTCAAGTCGTTTGGGATCCGCCGTGGCATCCCTCGATGATGACGCCAGCCGGCCGGGCCATAACGGGCGTTCGCAATGATTAACCAACCACAACCACCAACCAAAAAATGAAAACAACTAACGAAATCAAAAACCTCATCGGCACCGACAAGGTCATGGACGTGCGACCAATTCCCTGTTCGGTCAAACACGGACTGATCATCAAACAATGGCTGGATCTGGCGGTCGGCGACCATTTCATCCTGCTCAACGACCACGATCCGGTGCCGCTCTACTATCAGTTTGCCGCCGAATGGCCGAACGCCTTCATCTGGGAGCATCTCGTGAAAGGCCCGGAAGAATTCCGTGTGAAAATTACCAAGCTCAAAGCCGTCGGCGAATCGGCGGAACTGGCGGCAGCCTCCTGCGGCAGCCATTAAGCATCAAATCATGACCCTGACCGTGGAAAAATTTTCCTGGCGCGGGGCGGTCCAACTGACGTTGCCGAAAGAGCATGGCAGTTGGTCGCTGGCGCTCGAGCCGGTGGCGTTTGGCCTGCTCGTCGCGCCCTCGGCGGCGGGCGCGGCCTTGGCGCTGGCCGCCGGATCGGGATTTTTTCTGCGGCGGCCCCTGAAACTGCTGCTGTCGCGCAAAAGCGATCCGCGTCAGCCGCTGGCTGCGATGGGTATGGCCATTCTCCTGCTGACGGGCTTGGTGGGCCTGCTTTTGGCCGTGCGATTCGGCGCACCCGGCGGCTGGTGGCCGCTGCTGCCGGTGGCGCTAACGGGCGCGGTCTTCGCGTGGTGCGACAACCGCAACGAAGCCCGCGAAGGCACGGCGGAAATTGCGGGCGTGGTGTCGTTCAGCCTGTTGCCGGCGGCTTTCGGCGCGCTGGCTGGCTGGAGCATGACGGCTTCGGTCGCGCTGGCGGCCATCATGCTCGTGCGCAGCGTGCCGACGGTGCTGACCGTGCGCACCAGTATCCGCATCCGTAAAGGCCGGCCGTATGCCATCGCGCCGGCGCTGTTGACGGCGGGTGCGGGAGTTTTTCTGGTCGCATGGCTGGCCGCGCTCCGGCTCGCGCCGTGGATGGCGTTGGGATTCGCCTTGATTCTGGCTGCCCGAACCGCGTGGCTGCTGCTCTGGCGTCCCCGGCTCACGGCCCGCACCGTCGGCATCATCGAGGCCGTGCTGGGCATGCTCCTGGTGCTGGCGCTGGCAGCGACATGGCGGAGTGTCGGTGTCAATGACGCTGTGCTGACAACGAGAAATAACTTAGGCGTTGCCATGGGTTGTCAGGCGGTTGCAAACGGGCACGCAGTCACATCTGGCGTCATCTCCAGATTGAAAACGACGCGCCGGGAAATAACGTCGGTGCTCAAACCGGCGGTGGCCAGTTCCCAGTCCAGCCTCGTTTCTGCCTGGGTGGTTGACGAGGGTGTGATTTCTGCGGAACCGCCAGGCTGTCTGTGAACATTGCTGTATGATTCGCATCGAACAGCTTTTCATTTCACCCGGGCATAATTTTTTTGGCCACTACGGACAGTCGGCGGGCGAACATCCCATCATGGCCGTGGAACAACTGGAATGTGTGGCGGGACACGGACTGCGCGGCGACCGGTTTTTTGACTACAAGGAAAATTACAAGGGTCAGATCACGTTTTTCTCAATGGAAACGCTGGAATCCCTGCGCCGCGAATTGAATCTGCCCGCCGCCACGCCGCAGGCCACCCGCCGCAACGTCTTCGTGCGCGGAGCGGACTTGAATTCGCTGATCGGCGCGACGTTTGAAATCCAAGCCACGCGGTTTGAGGGCGTGGAGGAAAGCCGGCCCTGCTGCTGGATGAACACCGCGCTCGGCTTGGGCGCGGAGGTGTGGCTGCGCGGCCGCGCTGGATTGCGGTGCCGGATTTTGACGGATGGCATGCTGCGCCGCGATGGATAAATGAATTTCAGCGCCATCATTCTTGCCGGTGGCCAGTCGCGGCGAATGGGCCGGGACAAGGCCTGGCTCGAGGTGGCTGGCCGGCCGCTGGTGGCCGTAGCCGGGGAAAAAATCCGGCGGGCCGGGATCGGGGAAATTTTCATTTCCGGCCGGGCTGGCGTGGATTACTCCGCGCTGGACTGCCCCGTGCTGCTGGACGAACGGCCGGAACTTGGACCCTTGAGCGGCATTGAGCGAGGACTGGCCGCCAGTCATTCCCCGCTGCTGCTGGTGTTCGCCGTAGATCTGGCCCGGATGACGACGGCGTTTTTGCAGCAACTGAAGGCGCAATGCGATCCCCGGACCGGCGTGGTGCCGCAACTGGCCGGCGAACTGGAACCGCTGGCGGCGGTTTATCCCAAGCGCTGTCACGAAATCGTCCGCGCGGCGATCCTTGATTCCCGGCTTTCCGCGCGGGGCTTTGCGGCGGCCTGCCAGCGGGAGCAGGCGGTTCGTTATTGGCCGATACCCGCCAGCGAATCCGAATGGTTTACCAATTGGAACCACCCCGCTGATCTGCCGGCGGACGTGAAAAATTCAGAGCGGTTGACCAACACGGAACGCTCCCGCTAACCCGCATATTTACCGCCCGGACGATGGCGATCCATTGTAGCGCAGGTTGGCAACCTGCTGTATCGCCGATTTGCAATCGGCAGCGCGTCGCGAGTTCGTAGCGGCTGGCGGGTTACAAACCCTCGATACCGCAGATATGCGAGCTAACAGCAAGTTGGTGAACGGCGGCGTTGATAGAACCAGCCGTTCAAGATCAAGCACAGCAGGGCGAACAAGGCCATCCCGGTGTAAGCCCAGGCGGGACTGCCGAAATGATCAAACGTCCAGCCCAAAAACAGCGGCGGCAGGAAGCCGCCCAAGGCACCCAGACAACTGACAATGCCGATGGCCGCGCCGGCTTCTTTTGGCAGCACATGGGGAATGATCTTGAACACGCTGCCATTGCCCATGCCCGAAGCGCCGCAGATGATCAGGATGAGCGTGAAAAAGCCGATGAACTGGTTCGGCTGTAAAAAACCCGAGAGGCTGAATCCGCCCAGCGCCATCGTGCCAATGGCAATGGAGGTGATCAGGCCGGCCCCAAATTTATCCGCCAGCCAGCCGCCCAAGGGGCGCATGAAAGTGGCGACGGCCGCCGCCCACGGTGCGTAATATAACGGCGTCGGCGCGCCGCCGGGTGCCTGACCGAATACATCGCGAATGATTAACGGCAGCGAGGCGCCCATGGCCACGAAACAGCCGAAGGTCAGGAAATAAAGAAACGACAGCACCCAGGTATGCAGTCGCTTGCCAGCCATGAGTTGGGAGGCCAACGTTTTGGCCGGGGCCGGATTATCCTTGGTGCCAAACCAGATGGTCGCCGAGCATATTAAAATGAACGGGATCCAGATGAAGGCGGCGTTCTCCAGGTGAATTTTCGGAGTCGTCCCGCCCGCCGAGGTTTCGGAAGCGCCCAGCAGCGAAAAACCGATGACCAGCGGGATGGTGAACTGGGCAATGGTTACGCCGAGATTGCCCAGCCCGTTGATGCCCAGTGCAGTGCCCTGGGTTTGCTTGGGGAACCAGAGGTTGACGACGCCCATCGAGGTAGCGAAGTTGGCCCCCGCAATGCCAGTCAGCGCGGCGCAGGCGAGCAGAATCCAGTAGGGCGTCTCGGGATTTTTCACCGCGAAACCGGTCGCCAGACACGGCAACAGCAGCAGCAGCGTGACTGCGGTATAACTGCGACGGCTGCCAAAGGTGGACACGATGATGCCATAGGGAATGCGCAAAAATGAACCGAGCAGAACCGGCGTGGCGGTGAGCCAGAATAGTTGCTGGCGCGAGAGGTGGAAACCCACGTCCTTCAGCCGGAGCGGAATGGTGGACCACATGAACCACACGGCAAAGGCCAGCGCCAGTGACACCGCGCTGATGGTCAGGGTGCGCCACGCCAGGGCGGCATGTGGAAACGCCTCGCGTTCCACCACGCGGATGCGCCGACGGATGGGCGAGGGCAGATATCGCAACAACGCTGCGCCAGCAATGAACAGCGCCAGCGAGCCCCAGAACGCCGGCCATTTGACTGCGTTCCGGCCGTCGAGCGACTCGTTCAGCGAAACGGTCAGCAACCAGATTTGCATCGAGACAATGAGGATGAGCACGCACATGACGCCGAGTAACAGCGTGTTGGTCTTGGTCGGGTGCGCTTGGTTCTGAGCCTCGCGGAAATTACTCATACAGTTTTCGGTTCACTGGGTTCGGTGACATAAATTTCATCGCCCTTGAGGACGACCGTGAGGTGCGGCAGCGCGCGCGGCGGCGGGCCTTGCAGGACGTTGCCGGTGCGCGCATCAAACCAGCCGTTGTGGCACGGGCACTGGATGCGATCCTTTTCCGGCGAATAAAACACGGCGCAGGACAGGTGCGTGCATTTCTGCTCGTAGGCATACCATTCGTTTTCGGTTGGCCGGATGAGGATATAGGGCATCTTGGTGCCCGGCACCTGAAAGGGATGCGTGCCGCCCACCGGCACGTCGCTGGCGCGGCAGACGAACACTTCGCCGTGCAAACGGAACGGCGGGATGAGTTTGTTTTTTACCGCCACCCCGCCGCTGCCCCCGGCGAGGGCGCCGGAAACCTGTCTCT
>DMQW01000052.1:5954-6314 GCA_003455565.1 Limisphaerales bacterium | reverse complement strand
CTGATAGTGGCCCGGCGAGCCGGCTGGCGACAAATTTCGCACGGTGAACACCGCACTGGCGTTGGTCGGATTCAACCCGGCCACATAGTCCTGCCAAGTCAGCAGGCCATTGCCATTCAGATCATTCGTTTCGTCACCGGCCCAGCCATTGGCATTCGTGAACCCGTATTGGATCAGCCACGGCACCGGCGTGCCATGGGGCAGCACGGGATAAACCGTGATGAAGGCGTTGGTGTTTTCAAACACGAAGCTCTGGTTGCCGGTATTGGTGTAAAGGGTGTTGTCCACGTCAAAGACGCTGAACGCATTGCTGGTGGCGGCCAGCACGTCGTGGAACGTGAAGGTCAGCAACGGCCCGAA
>DMQW01000052.1:0-5685 GCA_003455565.1 Limisphaerales bacterium | reverse complement strand
CCATCGTTGGTTTCGGTCAGACTCCAACCGTAGAGCATATTGCCCGGATTGGTGGATTGCAGGCTGATCTGGCAGGGCCAGTTGGCCCGGTAATGCAGGCGAATCCGGCTGATGTTGGCGGGGACGTTGGTCACGCTCAAGGTGATGCCGGATGGCTGCACGTTCGCGTCGGGGTCCAGGCGCAGCGAGCCGACGGTGTTGCCTCCATACCCATAAACCATCACGCGGTAATACACTTGGGTCGCCCCGGTCAGACTGCGGGTGTCCGTGACGGTCACATCGCCACCGGTTCCGGCAATGCCGTCCTGCAGCGTCTGCCAGTTGAAAAGATTGCCGGACGTTTCCACGCGGTAAGTCCGGTTCAGCGCGGTGCTGAAAGTGATCTGATAGCGGCCCGGCAAGCCGGCGGGCGACAAATTCCGCACGGTGAACACCGAACTGGCGTTGGTCGGATTCAATCCGGCCACATAGTCCTGCCAGATCAACCTTCCACTGCTGTCCAGACTTGTCTCGTCGGCGACCCAGTCACTCGCATTCGTGAACCCGTATTCAATCAGCCACGGCACGGGTGTGCCATAAGGCAGCACGGGATAAGGAGTGATGAAGGCATTGGTGTTTTCAAAAGTAAAGCTCTGATTGCCGGTGTTGGTGTAAATGGTGTTGTCCAGTTCAAAAACGCTGAAGGCGTTGCTGGCGTCCAGCACGTCGTGGAA
Source organism: Limisphaerales bacterium (assembly GCA_003455565.1). GTDB lineage: Bacteria > Verrucomicrobiota > Verrucomicrobiia > Limisphaerales > UBA11358 > UBA11358. The sequence continues at coordinate 4,972 of DMQW01000052.1, read as the reverse complement.
GGCAAATCTGAGCAACGGCCCGAAGTCGGCGAAAGGGATGCTCGTGGCCAGGTTCTGCTGGTTGGAACTGGTGAGCTGCGCCCATTGTCCGCCCGCGCCGTCGCTGGTCTGCGTCAGGCTCCAGCCGGAAATTTGCTCCCCGGCGTTGGTGGATTGCAAACTGACGGTGCAGGGCCAGTTCGCCCGGTAATGCAGCCGGATCTCGCGGACGTAACGGGGGACGTAGGTCGCACGCAGGGTGATGGCCGATGGCTGCACGACCGCGTCGGACACCAGCCGCAGCGAGCCGATTTTGACGTCACCGGCAAAGGCGGTGGGCAGATAGGGGGAAATGATATAGTTGGTCGTATAGACATATACGGTGTTGGTGAACATGGGCGGTACGTTGGTGTCAACGATGTAGTTGGTGCCGGAGATAAATGGCGGCGGATTGGATGGCGAGGTGGCTGTATTTCCCTGATAGGTGATTTGGAAGGATGGCATGAAGACATTGGTAGATCGCTGCAGGGTGGCCCAGCGCAAAAAGTATTGGCCGCTGAGATCCTTGCCAATCTGGGCGAAATTCGCCGCCAAAGCCGTCAGGTTGGTCGCCTCGTAGTAACGGCCTAGAGTTTGGGAAGTGATGGATTGAAGCGTGGTGGTGTTAATGTTATCGCCGAACCCGACGCAATAAACCTGCACGTTGGCGTTGCTGGCGGTATTGATAACGTTTTGGAAAGTGTTCGTGCTGGACGTATCGTTGCCATCGGAACAAAAGATGACAACGTGTTCCTCATCACTATTGGTCGGCCCCAGGGATTGAATCGCCGCGAACAAGGCGTCCCAACAACGCGAGCCGGCGGGAAAACCCTGAACGTAGTTGGTCCAGATGCCGGCAATCTTATTGTCCAGCAGCGTTTTGTCCGTGGTGAGCGACTGCACTTGTTGCGGGGCTTGGTCGTCGCGATGGAATTCATAGACGCCGAATTGGGCGGTGGCTGGCTGCAGGTTGACAATAGACTGGGCGGCGCTCACCTCGGTGTCCACCGCGTCGGAGATGCCGTTGTGATTCGTGTCGCCATTGGACAGCGAAGCAATGCTCTCGCTGAAGTCCAGCACCAGATTGGCTTTGAGCACTTTGGCGGCGACGCCCTGGTTGACGCCCTGGAGGATGACCGACGTTTCTGAAGGGCTGACGGTATTCGTATCTTCAAACGCGGTCACCGAAAAGAATCGCGGGTCCGCCACCACGGCGTTGCCCACTGTCGGATCGCTGTTGTCCCGAAGCGAGAACTGGAAATCCAGCAGATAGGGCGACGAATAGGTGGGGATCACGTTGGCAATCGCCAGCCCGGTGACGAGCGCGTTGGAAATGGTCAACTGCAGGCTGGCCGTTCCGACGCCCCAAACATTGGTGGCGGAAATCGTCACCGCATAATTCCCGGCATACAACGGGCTGCCCGAAATGATGCCCGTGGCCGGGTTCACGCTCAACCCTTGCGGCAAATTTCCCGCGCCAAATCCCGTGGGCGAACCCGTGGCGCGGATGCGATAATTGAAAGCGGCCTGTTCCGTGCCGGAAGCCGTCAGCGCGCTGGTGATGACGGGCAACGAAGAAGCGACGGTCAGCGTGAGGTTGGTTTGGGCCGAGGCGCACAGGTTGGCCGTGCCGAGCGTCACGACAAAGATGCCGCTTTCCAAGGGCGTGCCTTGAATGAGGCCGTTCGTCGGGTTCACGGCCAGTCCCAGCGGCAGGCTGTCGGCCGTGAATGCAGTTGGATTATGCAGGCCGGTGATTGCGTAGCTAAAAGGCGTTCCCTGTTTGCCGGCAGCGGTCAACGGACTGGTGATCAGCGGCGGCTGGCCAATCACCGTCAAGACGGCCACTCGACTGGTCGCCGAACCGTTGAGATTGGTCACGACGATGGTGTAATCGCCCGCACCATCGCCAGTGACGTTTGCCAAAGTCAGCACGGGGTTCGTGGCGCCCGCAATGTTTGTTCCATTGAACTGCCATTGGTAGCTTAACGGCTTTGTGCCAGCGACAGCCGCTTGCAAGGTTGCGGGATCATTGCAAAGAACGCTTTGGTCTTGCGGTTGAACCAAAAAGAATGGCCGGCGCCAGACGGGCGGCAATTCCACATTGGCACTGGTGACGGTTCCCAGCGAATTGCTGACCGTCACCGAATAAACGCCCGCGTCGGCCGTTGAAAGGTTCGTCAGCATGAGCAGCGAATTGGTCGCGTCGGCGATGTTGGTGCCGTCCTGCTGCCATTGGTAGCTTAACGGAGCCAGCCCCGCTGCCATCACGCCAAAGGATGCGACTCCAGTGCTGGGATTGTATTGGCTCACCGGTTGCACGGTGATGACCGGCGCACCACCGCCCACCACCGCCAGACTGTGATAGAGTCCCGCGGCAATCCCGACGACATTGGACAGGCCGGCGGGGACATTGGTCTGAAGAAACGTGTTGTCGCCCCACACCGCGACGGTGCCATTCTGCTGCAGCGCCAGACTGTGAAAAGCGCCCGCCGCGATCGCAACGACATTGGACAAACCGGCGGGCACGGTGCTTTGTCCCCAGCCGTTGTTTCCCCAGGCGACCACGGTGCCGTTGCCTCGCAACGCCAGACTGTGATATTCGCCCCCGGCCAGCGCCACCACGTTGGTCAGGCCAGTGGGCAGCGTGGTTTGTCCCCAGGTGTTGTTTCCCCAGGCGGCCACGGTGCCATTGCCGAGCAGCGCCACACTGTGCGTATAGCCGGCGGCAATGGCCACGACGTTCGTTACCGTTGCGGGCGGCGGTGCCACGACGCCCCAGGAAACCACGTTGCCATCGCTCGTGAGAACCATCTTATTGGATGACGCGGCAGACACCGCCACGACGTTCGTCAATCCGGCCGGCACGGTGGTCTGGCCGCCCCACGCAACCACGGTGCCGTTGCTTTGCAGCGCCAGGCTGAACCCATTGCCGGCGGCGATTGCCACTGCGTTCAACAAATTGGAAGGAGAAGATGCTGCCCCATAGGTATTATCTCCCCAGCCGGCCACTGCGCCGGTGCTTTTAAGCGCCAGGCTGTGCAAAGAGCCGCCGGCGACGGCTACGATGTTTGTCAAAGCGGGGGGAACGCTGCTCTGGGAAAAATCATTGCCACCCCAGGCGACCACCGTCCCCGCAGCGTGACCGGGTTCAACGGCAACATGAAAAATTAGAACGGCGGCACAGAGAAAATTGGCGAATGAAAAGCTGGTCTTCATTGTGCCAAACCATGGCCGCCCCTTCAGGGAATTCAAAACGGTGTTCATTTTCGATATTATTATAGATGCTTGCAGCGCGACTCAAGAGAAATTCTTCGTATCGCAAACCTCGTTTTGTCCGGTTAAAATGTTTCACCATCTTATTGAGTCCGGCGGAACTCCAAAGTTTGGTCGAACTGAAACATTCGTCACCGCACTCGCTGCTCGGAATGCCACCGCCCGGCGACGGTTCAGGACTTGTCGTCCGCGCGCTTTTGCCCGGCGCCGCCAAGGTTGAAATCCATCCGGCGCCCGAGAAAGGAAAACCCAAGTTTGAAGTGAAGCGGATTCCCAAGACCGATGTTTTTGAAGGCGTCACAAAGGCCGCCAAAAATGTTTATACCTGCCACTTGGTGATAAGAATCGAAATGATGCCATTGGCCATGGTCATCGTGCCTTGAGGGAAAGACGGCTTTGATCTTTTGCCGGTAAGGTTGCTCAACCAGGACTAAACGCGCCGCCGCGCAACTGCCCGTCGAATAAAAAATCGCCCGCGCCCAGTTTGTCATCTGGACGGAAGGCCCGCCCGCAGTCCACCGCCAGCCGGTTGAGCGGATTCTCAAAAAACTCTGAAAGCCGCCGGGTTCCCGGCTTGTAACCACAACTGGTGACAAGCCAGAACCGCCGGCGGTGTTATTCTGATTCCGTTGTTGGGCGTGCAACCAGCAAAAAATTTAAGGGTTGTTCTTAAGCGGCCGGAGTAGTGTCCGGCCTCTTTTCTTTTCCCCCAAGCCAGCCGCGCCGTAAAAATCAACGGCGGCAGCGATTCAAGTGCGGCGGTCTTGCCGCTCAACGTTCATCCATCAACCCATTCCCACCGTGATTGAACCCTGGTTGACGCTGGCAAATTTCCCGCGCAAACTCATCCGTCATGCCGGACGGGATAAAACTTTCTGAATTCATTGCGTGGCGCCAAAAAACATCACCGGCGACGAAAAAAGGTCAGGCGCAAAAGCGTTGAACCGGCGTTGGCATCAGGCCTGGCACTCCAAACGATCCGCCATGGCACGGAGCGGATGCGCCAGAAATGGCTGGCGACTGCGGCCGGGAAACAATCTCGCAACTGAACTCAGGGGAAGATGGTGGCGCGATAGAAGCGTTTGGGGAATTGCGGCGTCTGCGGATCAACATAATTCAGGAGGCCGTTGAACGGAGTGTTGGTGAGCAGGGGCGCCCAGTTGAACAAATTGGTCGAGGCTTCAATGAGGCAACTCGAGCCGGTTGGGCCGGCTAAAGAAAATTGGAAATCCCCGTTGGTCAGTGAGGCGCTTTGGAAGGCCGTCGAGGGAACGACCTGTAATACGAGCGAACTTGGGTTGTAAGTGAGCTGCCATTTTGATGTCACGGGCAGTGGCGGAAATTGCATCGAGCTAAACTGGCCCGTGCTGGAAGTGTAAGCGGCGATGACAAAGGAATTACCATTCGTCGGCACAAAACCATTTCCCAGGTTAATGCCGAGCGTGCCGTCGAACGTGGCCGGATAACCAAAAGATTCCGAGCCAAACTGCGTGCCGGCACTAAGGCCACGGATAACCAGATTTAACTTGGAAGTGGGGCTGGTTGAAACCCCGCCATTAAACGCCACCAAGCCCGAACGCAAATCCACGGTGCCGGAATTATTAAAGCTGGTGCCGTCAGTGAACGTGGTGGTGCCCACGGAGCCTTCCTTTCGGAACGTGGCATAATTGTTGAACAC
>DMQW01000119.1 GCA_003455565.1 Limisphaerales bacterium | reverse complement strand
CGATAAACTTCGTAGCCGACATTCACGCCATCGGCCACGGCGCGCTCGTGGTTGTATTCGGTGACGAGGTTCTGATTGAAGAAGCCAATGGTCTGTTTCGACGGGGTGGCGGTGAGGCCGATGAGAAAAGCGTCAAAGTATTCGAGCACCTGCCGCCAGAGGCCGTAGATGGAACGATGACATTCGTCGGTGACTACGAAGTCAAACATCTCGATGGGGATGGCGGGATTATAGGCGACTTCCTTGGGGCGTCCGTCGGCAGCGCCGATTTCATAGGTGGACAATTCGTCGGCGTCTTCGGGCAATTCCTCGCCGCGCAACATCGAATAAAGGCGCTGGATGGTGCAGATGGTGACGCGACAGACGGGATCAAGCGCGTTCGAGGTGAGATGCTGGACGTTGTAAAGTTCGGTGAACTTGCGCCGCGTGTCGGGCGTGACGAACTGGTCAAACTCGCCCCGGGCCTGCCGTCCAAGATTCGAGCGGTCCACGAGAAACAGGACGCGACGCGCCCCGGCGTATTTGATGAGCCGGTAGGTGAAGGCACAGGCGATGAAAGTTTTGCCCGCGCCGGTGGCCATTTGAATCAGTGCACGCGGCTGGTCGTCGGTAAAAGATTTTTCGAGGCCCGTGATGCCTTCAATCTGGCAATCGCGCATTCCCTGCGTCGGCAACGGTGGCAGATGTTGAAGACGGGCGCGCAGCGTGTCGGGTTGCGTCAGCCATTCGGCCAGCGTTTCAGGACGATGAAAGCTGAATACATGGCGCGAGCGCGGGTCGGGGTCGCGTTCATCGCGGAAGAACGTTTCGACGCCGGTGGATTCGTAAAGAAACGGCAGCGAGCCGGGCGCGATGGCCTGAATGAAATCGGGAAGGTTTTCACCATAGTGAGCCGACTGTTCAGCCACCGTGGAAAGCGTCATGCCTTCCTTCTTGGCCTCGACGACACCGAGAGCGTTGCGATCTACGAGCAAGAGATAATCACAGCGCCCCGACTTGAGCGGGACTTCGCGCAAGGCGATGCCGCGAGCAGCGGAGGGATTGAAGGCCTTGTAATCCTGCACAGCCCAGCCTGATGCGGTGAGTTGTGCGTCTATCTGTTCGCGGGCTTGTTGTTCAGGCGTCATGTTTGTAGCTTGTGAATTTTTCCCATACCAAGCAGATTTGTTGGCATCGTAAACCGCTGGCGATTATATGCAATCGCAAACGAGCGAAGGGAGCGAACTCTATTCTCGGTCGTTGCCGTATTCAGCGGCGGGTGCGCGGAAGCCGGACGGTTCTGCCGGGTTTGGCGGCGTTGACGCCTTTGACTTTCAACATGGTTTTTGCCAGCAGCCGTATTTGGTCGTCAGCCACTTTCGGCGGGAGAATTTGCGCGAAGCGGCCTGTCATCTTGTCCATGCCGGGAACGGTGGTTTCGCCAAGATTGAAAAACTTTCCGTTGCCGTGGCGGATGATGGACAGGAATTTTTGTTTCTGGCCGCCGTGCGATTCGCCCATGAGCACGATGACTTCCTGACGGTCGAACGCCTCCGACGGCGCTTCGGTCGTGTCCAATTTCTCGCCGGGCGTGGCGGTCTTCATCCAGGCTTCCAGCGCCATGACGATAACCGTGGCAGCATGGGCGCTGTCCGTCCGCAAACTCATCTGCCAGGTGCCGTCGCATGGCTTGCGGCGGCGGCCGTTGACTCAAGGGAATGCACCGCCAAGTTTGCGGTGATTGTCACTGACTATCGGTTCCCTGATCTCTGCTTTTTGCGCTTCCGCACTGACGCGGGGACTAGGCAGTCCCTGACTGGGACCGTGTAGTCCCCAACGGGGACCATGAAGTCCCCTCGCGGGGACCATGCAGTCCCCAACGGGGACCGTGCAGTCCCCGACGGGGGCCATGCAGTCCCCGGCCATGTTTTGGCTGTGCAGAGCGCAATGCGCCGGGCGCAAAGAGCACGGTGTGAGGAGTTTGGTGCGAGGCGCAAAGGGCATGGCGCTTCCCGCTTGGCTGTTAAACCCGAATTCCGAAGCCCGCCCGCCCCGGGCGTTGCTGGCCGCGCCCTCGCGGCTACCCGCAGGTAAATCGTGATTACCCGGCAGATACCTTCCGTTACCTGAATGGAAATCACGATTACCCGCCAGATACATTCCGTTACCTGAATGGGAATCGCGATTACCCGCCAGATACATTCCGTTACCTGAATGGAAATCACGATTACCCGGCCCAAATCCATCGGCGGAAAGGGCATTGTTTCAGCGGCAAGTGCTTGTTAGAGCGGTTTAGGTTGGTTCGTGGCCATTCAAAATGTTGTTTTTGGCATAATTGCTTACGAACCGTCATTTTTTGCGGCTACAGAATTTTTGAAACCGCTCTAACGTGGCGTTATGATGAATGAAGCACAAACCGCGGCCATGTCCCACTACCTCCAGCCGCCGGCCCGCTTCGGAATTCGGGTTACATTCCGGTTTTCAGCCGGGTGGTTTGGCCTGCTTTTTCTGCTCGCGCTGAAAAGCAAAAACCCCTCCCCGCTTTCGCGGGGGGGGGGGGGTTGATGATTCCAGTTTGAATTCAGTCCGTGATCACGGAGTGTGAACTACGCGGAAGAACATCTGCGTCGTGCCGCGCGTCGGCGTCACATAGCTGATGGAACTGCCGGTGCCGACAATGTTGGTGCCGATGTTCTGCCAGCTACCGGTCAGGGCGGTGATGCCTTGGATCTGGTAGGTGGTGCCAACGACCGTGTCGAAGGCGACTTCCGCCGCCGTGTAGATGGCGATGGTGTTGGTGGCACCATTGACGATATTATCGCCATTGAAGTAGATCACGCCGCTGCCCGCAACCGTGAAGCCGGCATTCGGGGCAAGTCCCAAGGCATACATCATCCAGTTCGGGATGCCAGCGGGATTGTTGACGGCATTGGGGCCGGCGAGGGGGTTGCTGGCAAAGTTTGATCCGAAGTTAGCAATCTCCCATGCATCTGGCAGGCCGCCAGCGGTGGAAATGCCGGTCAAATTGGCGATGGATGCCTTGAGCAGGCCGACTGCATACTTCGAGTTATGAACGCCGAAGCTGCCGTCGGCACTGACGAATAGATAATTATAGGCCGCATTCAGATACTTAGTCGGCATATTGGTCGCGCCCCACTGGTAGTTGATCGTCTTCACCACGCCATCCGCGACGTAGTTGGCGGGGTTCGCCTGATAGCCCTTGGGCGGGAGAAGCATGGACAATTGGTTGAGCAGGATCTGAACCTGCGTCTGGATGCCCTGGCTGTAACCGTAACCAACATAATCGGGAGCCGGTATATCAAAGTCGGTGACGGTGCCGTGGCATTGAGAACAGACATAGGTTACCGGAACCTCGATGCCATTGGTGTTGATGTAGCTCATCTTGAAGGTATGGCCGCCCGCCTTGGTGAAGGCCGGATCGGTGGCCGCAATCGTCTGCATATGGCAGCCGGCGCAGGTGTTGGACACCACGTTGGCATGCGGAGCACTGGGAATCTGCTGGCCGTAGGTGATGGCATTCACGCCTTCGAGCATGTCGGCTTGCGGGCTGTCATGCGGGCCAAAGCCGACGCCACCGGCCCAGTTGGGCTGGTTCAAAGGATATTTCGCCAGCATGTTGGTAACGGAACCGTTGCGGCTGTTATGGCATTCCATGCAAAAACCGCCGCTGCCGGCGTTCGTAACCGTCGTGCCATCGGAGAGCGTGACATTATAGCCCATGCGCAATTGGTGCGGGTTGGAAGCGTCATGCGGGTCGTGGCAGGCCTGGCAGGTGATCGCCTCGTAGGTGGTGTTGGGGGCGGTGGTCAAAATATTGGTAGAATACGCATTCGCCGCAATAATATTGGTCGGATACATATTCTGCGCACTCATACCGCCAGCCGTAGCCCAACCAACGAAACCGGGTCCCGTATGGCAACGGACGCATTGGGGGCTGGTTTGCCGGGCGGAACGAGAATGGAGCGAAGCGTTCCACTCGGCGTTCTTGAAATGGCCAGTCAAGCTGTCATGGCACTGGCCGCAATCGGCGGCGGCGTAGCTGATGGAGATGGCATTAGTATTGCCCACTTGGCCGCCGGAGAACATATGCTGGCTGCCGGGGCCGTGGCAGTTTTCGCACTGGATGTTGGCCACGTCCTTGAGCTGCTCCGGCAAATTCGCCCAGTTGCCGTTGGTCAGCACGGTCGGGAAAGTCCAGCCCAGCACCGCTGCCACGTCGTCAAAGCCACCGTTGTTGGCGAAGGAGTTGGTGTCGTAGCCGACGGTGTGACACGAAATACAGCTCTTGCTGTAGTGGCTGCTCACCAGACCGTCAATGGCCCGGGTAAAGTATGAGGCGTGCGCCGTGTTGGTATAAGTGGGGTAAATGCTGGGCGCACCCGAAAACGCGCCGCTGTGGCAGGCGGCGCAGGCCGTGATGCCCAGATAAGTGGCCCCCGTGACTTTGGTGGTCAAATTGGTCGTGCCGCTGCCTACCGTGGTGATGGTGGCATTGATGGTGTATGATCCCACGACATCCGGGCGGAAAAAGGTTCGGCCCGCCAGTTGATACACCGCAGTGCTGTTCTCGCCACTGATGCGATCCGCCGTCTTGTAGAGCGGCACATTGGTGCCGAGCAGCCCGGCCGACAAGGCGGCCGTTGATCCGGCCGGCCGGTTGGTCAGCGTCCAGACAACGCCAACGATGTTTGAGGGGGCGATGGCGGCGTTCACCATGGCATCCACATAAACCGGTTCACCAATGCCGACGGTGCTGATGCCGGCGGAAAACTGCGCCGCCGGATTCGTCAAGTTGTAAGTCTTGATTTCCGTCGGCGTCAGCGGACGCAGGGTGACCGAGCCGTTTAAGGCCGGTGCCGCCGCCCGGACGGCGGACACGCTGCCAATCAATGTCAGGGCCGCCGCCGCCAGGCAGGCCGACATTTTCCAGTAGGGACTTTGTTTTTTCATAATCGTTTAGTTTTTGTTGGTTCTCCGTCTTTTGTTAATGCTAATATCCGTCATGCCGTTGCACTGCCCAATACCCAGCCAGGCACGGTCTCAACCGCTTCTTCCCTGACAGGCTTCGCGAACGGCGAAATAAATTTTCCCATCAATTTTGCCGAGTGTTCCGCGATGATCTGATGGCACAAGGCGAGTTCCGATTCGCGGTTCTTCGTGTTCTCGCGGACGACCGCTTGAAGGTCGTCAATGTCGTATAGAAAAACATTCGGGAGTTCCGCCACCGCCGGGTCAATGTCCCGGGGCACCGCGATGTCCACGAGCACCAGCGGACGGTTCCGGCGCAGCGGCAAAATCGCCGCCACATCTGCGCGCCGCAAAACAATGTCCGGGCTGCCGGTCGAGCTGACCAGAATATCCGCCTCCGCCAGCGCCACCGCTGAATCTTCCAGCCGCACGGCGCGGCCGCCAAATTCCACCGCCAGTTTTTCCGCGCGCTCAAAGGAACGGTTGGAAACGAGCACCGTCTTCGCACCGCGCTTGGCCAGATGTTTCACACAGGCCTCGCCCATTTTGCCCGCACCCAGAATCATCACCGTCTTGTCGCTCAAATCGCGGTCGAAAACTTTTTCCGCCAGTTCCACCGCCACGCTGCCGACCGAAGTGGCGCCGCGCCCGATGGCCGTTTCCGTGCGGATTTGTTTCACAACCGAGCACGCGGTCTGGAAAAGCTGGTTCATTTTTTTGCCGGTCAAACCCGCCGCCTTCGCCGTTTCATACGCGCTTTTGACCTGGCCGGTGATTTCCGTTTCGCCAATCACCATCGAGTCCAGCCCGCTCGCCACGGAAAATAAATGCTGCGCCGCCTCCGCGCCTTCCTTGACATAGAGATAGGGCGTGAAATCCAGATCGGTGTTCGTCAATTCTTGAAACAGCCGGTGAACCGTCCCGTGAATCCACGGCGACACGCCGTAAATCTCCACCCGGTTGCAGGTCGAGAGCAGGACGACTTCGGAAAGATTGCCGCGCAGTTTCAGCCGGCAGCCGCAGCATTGCAGCCGCGAGCGCGGCACCGCGAGCTTCTCCCGCAGCTCCACGGGCGTGGTCTTGTAGCTCAATCCTGCGACGAAGATTTTCATTTTTGGCTAGTTGTCGGTTTTGACTGTCTGGTAATAAATCTAAATCGGCGGGAAAAACGTGCTTACCATCTTTTGCCATTTGCCAAACAACATTTGGCGAATAATTGTTGTTAATTTCCTGCTTATGAAGTTATCAGTTTTACTTACGGTGAATCGTTGGCGTTTTGCGCCGGATCAACCGTGCTGATTTCAAGCGGATGTTCGTGCGCCTGGAGTTCCTCGGAAATCCGCCCGTCCAGACAGGCCGTGTTCAGCGGATAAACATCCGGATCAAACATGACGTGATAGAAATGCCAGACCACAATCGCCAGACACGCCAGCAGCGCCTCGTAGTAATGAATCGTCGTCGCGACCACCACGATCCAGCGCGGCAGAAATTGCGTCACGGGAATTTTCAGCCAGATGGCCAGGCCCGTCGCGCCCATGAGCAGCGTGCCCCAGACGACCGCCCAATATTCCATTTTCTCGGCATAACCGAAACGGCCGATCTTCGGTTTTTCCCTGGTAAATCCCGCGAGATAACGCACGGCGTCAATCACGTCGGCCAGATCTTTTTTTACCGGAAATAAATCCGCCAGCAGCCGCCGGCCATCGCGCGTGGCGAGGAGATAAATCAAATGATACGCCCCGACGAGCAGCAGCAAAATTCCCGCGATGCGATGCACCCAGCGACGGAACATTTCATTGGAACCCAGAATTTTTGCCAGGAATGAATCGGGAAATTTCAGCGCAAATCCCGTCAGTGCCAGCACGATGAAACTCGATGCCAGCACAAAATGCTGCCAGCGTTGCGACGCCGTCATCCGCACCACCGGCCGCAC
>DMQW01000070.1 GCA_003455565.1 Limisphaerales bacterium | reverse complement strand
CACCTTATGAACGAAGGTCGCACCGTCTTCGCCCAACTTTTCGACTTCCTCCCCAAATACGAGTTCGACAAGTGTGTCGCCCGTTACCACGGCAACTTCCGCTGCCGCAAACTCCCCGCCTACGAGCAGTTCCTCGTGCTCGCCTTCGCCCAACTGACCTGGCGCGAAAGTTTGCGCGACATCGAAACCTGCCTCGCGTCCTTTGGCCCCAAGCTCTATCACGCCGGCATCCGTCAACCCACTTCCCGCAGCACCCTCGCCGACGCCAACGAAAATCGCGACTGGCGCATCTTCGCCGACTTCGCCCATGTCCTCATCCGGCAAGCCACCACCCTCTACGCCAATGATCCGTTCGCCTGCGAACTCCAAGCCGCCACCTACGCGCTGGACTCCACCACCATTGACCTCTGCCTCTCGTTGTTCCCGTGGGCCACGTTCCGGCGACACAAGGCCGCCATCAAACTCCACACCTTGCTGACCCTGCAAGGCAACTTTCCCACAGTAATCATTGTCACTCCGGCCAGGGTTCACGACGTGAACATCCTCGACCAACTCGTCTGGGAGGCTGGCGCTTTCTACATCATGGATCGCGGCTATCTCGACTTCGCCAGACTCCACCGCCTCCATCAATCCGGCGCTTTCTTCGTCACCCGCGCCAGGCAAAACTTCCGTTGCGCCCGCCGCTACTCACGGCCCGTGGACAAAGCCACCGGACTGCGCTTCGACCAGACCGTCGTGACCACCGGGTTGAATACCCAACACGATTATCCCGTCCCGCTACGTCGCATCGGCTATCGCGACCCTGAAACCGGCAAATCGTTCGTCTTCCTGACCAACAACTTCACCGTCCCGGCTTTGACCATTGCCCAACTGTATCGGGGGCGCTGGCAAATCGAGTTGTTCTTCAAATGGCTCAAACAACATCTCCGCATCAAAGCCTTTTACGGCACCTCGCCCAACGCTGTGCGCACTCAAATCTGGTCGGCCATCGCCGTTTATCTGCTCGTCGCCATCCTGAAAAAGCGTCTCCACCTGGAGGCCAGCCTTTACACAATTTTACAGATTTTGAGCCTCACGCTTTTTGAGAAAAGCCCCATTTTACAAGCGCTTTCTCAACTTCCACTCCCGCCCGCATCACCCAACATTCAAAATCATCAATGTTTACTTGGCTTCTAAACCGGACAGTTGTGATCTGACATAATTTTTTTTCAGGTAGGGCGGGCAGTCCTCTGCCCGCCGTCGGCGCGCATGGAGTAACGCGCCCTACCTCAACCAAATTTCAAATTTGCGCCTTCGAGTTTCGGCTCGACGCCGCTCAACATTTGTCCGAGCACCGCCTTGATCCGGTCGGCCGGCGGCGGGCAGCCCGGTAAATAGTATTCGACATGCACGACTTCATGCACGGGCAGCACCCATTCGAGCAATTGCGGCACGATGCCGTCCGCCTTCGGCACGTTTGGATTGTTTTGCGCGTTTTCGATGTAGGCGCATTGCAAAACATTTTTGGCGTTGTCGAGACCGAGTTGGTTGCGCATCGCGGGAACGTTGCCGGTGACAGCGCAATCGCCGAAGGAGATGAGCACTTTCGTTCGCGCGCGGATTTTGTGGAGGATTGCGAGGTTGTCCTCGTTGCAAACCGCGCCTTCGATGAGGCACACGTCCACGTTCTCCGGATATTCCTTCACGTCCACGACCGGGCTATAAACGAGATCCACCGCGCCGGCGAGTTCGATGAGGAACTCGTCGAGGTCGAGGAAGGACATGTGACAGCCCGAACAACCGCCCAACCAAACTGTGGCGAGACGAACTTTCATATTTTGATTTTTAATCCGCCGAGATCCACTGTTGCTTTTCCCGGGCGGTGACAATGAATTCCAGTTTCGAGCGGTCGCGTTCCATTTCGCCCACCGTCGAGCCTTTGTGAAACAGCGCGCCCGTGGGACAAGCCTGCACACATTTGCCGCAGGACGTGCAGGAATCCGCTTCGCCCCACGGCATGTTGAGGTCGGTGATGATTCTCGATTTGCCGCCGCGTCCGGCGACGTTTTTCGTTCCGGCAGCCTCGATGTGCCAGCAGACGCGCACACAGCGGGTGCACAACACGCAGCGGTTGTGATCCATGCCGAACAGATTGTGCGTCGTGTCTAAGCTCCATTTCGGGAAAGTGTATTCGTAGCGGACGTGATCCATGCCGTTCGAGTAGGCGAGCATTTGCAACTCGCAATGACCGTTGGACACGCACACGGCGCAGACGTGATTCCGTTCCGCGAAAAGCAGTTCGAGAATCATGCGGCGATATTTGCGAAGGCGTTCGCTGTCGGTCTTGATGTCCATGCCTTCGGCGACCTTTGTAGTGCAGGCGGGAAGAAGCTTCGGCACGCCGGTGACTTCCACAAGGCAAAGGCGGCACGCGCCCACGTCATAGACACCATCAAGGTGACACAAGGTGGGAATTTTCACGCTGGCTTCTTCCGACGCCTGCAAAATGGTCGCGCCTTCCTCGGCGCTGATTTGTTTGCCGTCAATTGTGAGTGTTTTCGCGGCCATAAATTTTTTCTATTGCTTCGCCGCCGCCGGCTGTTTGGCTGCTTCACCATTCCCGCGCGGACCGAATTGATCCGGTTGCAGCAGTGCTTCGTATTCGTTGCGGAAAAATCGCAGCGTGCTCAACGTCGGATTCGGCGCGGTCTGGCCGAGGCCGCAAAGGCTGGTGTTCTTGACCATGTCGCAAAGTTCTTCCAGCTTCGCGAGGTCGCGCGCGGTGGCTTTGCGGTTCGCAATTTTGTCGAGGAGGTGGTGCATCTGCACCGTGCCCGCGCGACATGGAATGCATTTGCCGCACGATTCATCCATGCAGAATTCCATGAAGAAGCGCGCGATCTCCACCATGTTCGTGCTGTCGTCCATCACGATCATGCCGCCCGAACCCATGATCGAGCCGAGCTTGCCGAGCGATTCGTAATCCACCGGCGTGTCGAGATGCTGCGCCGGAATGCAGCCGCCCGATGGCCCGCCCGTTTGCACGGCTTTGATCTTGCCGCCGTCCGGCGCGCCACCGCCCATTTCCTCGACGATGGTGCGCAGTGGCGTGCCCATTGGAACTTCGATGAGGCCGGTGTTTTTAATTTTGCCCGCGAGCGCGAAAACTTTTGTGCCTTTGCTCTTCTCCGTGCCGATGCCCGCGAACCATTCCGCGCCGTTGCGATAAATCGGCGGCACGTTCGCGAAGGTCTCGATGTTGTTGATGAGCGTGGGGCAACCATGCAAGCCGCTCTCCGCCGGGAACGGTGGACGCGTCCGCGGCGTGCCGCGCTTGCCTTCGACCGACGCCATGAGCGCGGTTTCCTCGCCGCACACAAACGCGCCCGCGCCGATGCGCAAATCAATGTTGAAGTTGAACGGCGATTCAAAAATGCCCGCACCGAGCAGACCCATTTGCTTCGCTTGCTTGATGGCAATCTGCAGGCGCGAGATTGCGAGCGGATATTCCGCGCGCACATAAATAAAACCCTGATCCGCGCCGACCGCGTAAGCCGCGATGGCCATGCCTTCAAGCACCGCGTGCGGATCGCTTTCGAGCACGCTGCGATCCATGAAGGCACCGGGGTCGCCCTCGTCGGCATTGCAGATGACGTATTTTTTTGCGCCGGGCGATTTGGCGACCGTGCCCCATTTGAGTCCGGTCGGAAAACCCGCGCCGCCGCGGCCGCGCAAACCACTCTTGACCATCGCCACGACGACGTCTTTCGGTGTTGTCTCATGCAGCACTTCATGCAACGCCTGATAGCCGTCCGCCGCGAGGTAGCTTTCAATGCGCTCCGGATCAACCACGCCGCTGTTCGCGAGCACGATGGAGAGTTGTTTCTTGAAGAACGCCGCGTCGAGATTGGTTTGCGCGACGTTCGCTTGGCCGCCTTTCAGTGCGGCGACGATGGACGGCGCATTCTCCGCCGTGACTTTTATGTAGAGTAAATTCTGCGGGTCGGCCTGGACGAGCGGGCCTTCGCAGCACAGTTTCAGGCAACCGACGCCGCGCACTTCCACTTCGTCTTGCAGGCCCGCCTCGGCGACCGCTTTCACTAATTGTTCTTTGACGCCCTTGGCATCGGAAGGCATGCAACCGGCGGCCATGCAGCAGCGCAAAGTGATTTTTTTGCGTGCGGCCAGTTCCTTCTCTTTGATTTGGATGAGATCGTTGAAAATCATTTTGCCACCCACTTCTTGATTTGTTCGACTGCGGATTCGGGCGTGGCGCGCGGCGTGACCGTGCCGTCATAGACGACCGCCGGCGCGATGCCACACGCGCCGATGCAGCGCGCGATGAGGAGTGAAACCTTGTTGTCCGCCGTCGTTTCGCCCGGTTTGATTTTCAGATTCTCCTGAACGGCGCTGATGACTTTTTCCGCGCCTTTGACATAGCAGGCCGTGCCCATGCAGACGACGCAGGTGTGTTCGCCTTTCGGTTTGAGCGTGAAAAAATGGTAGAACGTCGCCACGCCATAGACGCGGCTGGGCGGCAGTTTGAGTTTGTAAGAAACGAACAGCAGCAAATCGTCTTCGAGATAGCCGAACAGTTCCTGCGCCTTGTGCAGCACCTCGATGAGCGCATCCTGCCGGAACTGGTGCTTCTTCATGTGGACTTCCAGAATCTTGAAGCGTTTGTCGCCGCTGGCATGTTCAAGGACGGTCTTCAACCGGCCTGGTTTTTTTTGTGCGATCGTGGCAATCATGACGGCTTTTCTTGATGCGGGTGAACCGGTTTCTTCCAAAATGCTTCATTAGTTTTCTCCATCGCAGTGAGGGAGAAAGCGTCTTGCATCTGGTTACGACCATAGCGGTGAGGCGGGCGGGGGTTCTCCACACAATTTGGGTTTATGTCCCCCTATTTTGCGGAGGCCTGACGGGTTGGATTCCGTCTGCCGTCTGCAAACGGTTTGAATTCACGCGCCGCCTGGCAGCGTGACCACCATGAGCGCCCGTTATGTCGCGGTTTACGACAATCCGCGCTTTCGTCCGCCGCCGTTTTTGCTAGACTGTCCGCCGCACAAATTTGAAAGCACTCGCAACATCCAGCCGGCGAACCGAACGCGTCTTCCTCGTCGGCGTCGAACTCAAATCCAACGACGCGGCGACCGTGCGCGAGTCGCTCGCCGAACTCGGCGAACTCGCCGCGACCGCCGGCGGCGAAGTCATCGGCGACGGCACGCAGAAAATGGTTTCGCTCAACGCCGCCACGTTCATCGGCAAAGGCAAGGCCGAGGAATTTTCCAAGTTCTGCAAGGAAAATGACGTGGACACCGTCATCTTTGACGACGAGCTTTCGCCTGCTCAAACGCGCAACCTCGAGAAAATTTTCGGCTGCAAGATCATGGACCGCACCGCGCTGATTCTCGACATCTTCGGGCAACGCGCCCGCACGCGCGAAGGCAAGTTGCAGATCGAACTCGCGCAGCTCGAATACCTGCTGCCGCGGCTCACGCGCTTCTGGACGCACCTGTCGCGGCAGCGCGGTTCCACCGGCTCCATCGGCGGCGAAGGCGAATCACAACTCGAATCCGACCGCCGCAAAATTCAGGAGCGCATTGACAAAATTTCGAGCGAACTCGACACCGTCCGCCGCCAGCGCGAGACCCAGCGCGTCGGCCGCCAGCGCAGCAACTGGCCGCTTGCGTCCATCGTCGGTTACACCAACGCGGGCAAATCCACGTTGCTCAACCAGCTCACCGGCGCGGCGGTGCTGGCGGAGGATAAATTATTTGCCACGCTCGACCCGACGACGCGCCGTTTGAAATTGCCCACAAACCAGAATGTTTTGCTGACGGACACGGTGGGCTTCATCAAAAAATTGCCGCACGGACTGGTCGAGGCGTTCAAGGCCACGCTCGAAGAAGTGGTGCAGGCGGATCTGCTGCTGCACGTCGTGGACATCAGCCATCCGCAGGCCGGGGAACAGATTGCGGCGGTCAACACGGTGCTGGCGGAAATCGGCGCGGCGGAAAAACCGGTGCTGATGGTGTTCAATAAAATTGACCGGCTCACGGGCGGATTGCCGGGCGTGCTGCGCGAAAAATTTCCGAACGCCGTCGCGATTTCCGCCATGACGGGCGAGGGCATCGTGCCGCTGCTGGCGGAACTCGGCACGCAGCTCCGGCCTATCCGCGAGTTTTTGGATTTACGCGTGCCGCAGGAAAAGGCCGCCGTCATTGCGCGGGTTCACGCCGTCGGGCAAATCGTGGCGAGCCGCTACACCGGCAGGACGGCGCGTTTCAAAGTGCGGATTCCGCCGCATCTGCACGCCGAGTTCGCGGCGTTCATTGTAAATCAGGCGTAGCGGCTTTCGGCAGAAAGCCGGATGATCCGTTTGTTTGAAAAATGCGGCACTCTGCCGAGATGCCGCTACAACCAAAACGAAAATTTAATCTGCGGCTTGCTTCGCGGCGGCAATCGGCGTTAAATCTTTTTCACACCTCAACAAAGGGTTTTTTATATGTCACGCACCGGACGCCAGACTCACAATACCAGCAAAGTTCTCTGTGTCATCATGGGCGGTGGCCAGGGCACGCGCCTGTTTCCGCTGACGAAGGATCGCGCCAAGCCGGCGGTGCCGCTCGCGGGCAAGTATCGTCTCGTGGACATTCCGATCTCGAACTGCATCAACTCCGGCTACCGGCGCATTTATATTTTGACGCAGTTCAATTCCACTTCGCTGCACGGCCATATTTCGCGGACGTATAAGTTCGACCAGTTCACCAGCGGCTTCGTGGAAATTCTCGCCGCGCAGCAGACGCTTACCAACACCTCGTGGTATGAGGGCACGGCGGACGCAGTGCGGAAAAATCTCGTCCACTTTCTGAATCACGATTTCGATTATCTCGTCATCTTGAGCGGCGACCAGTTGTATCGCATGGATTTCCGCCTCGTCATCGCCCAGCACATCGAGACCGGCGCGGGCATCACCGTCGCGACCATTCCGGTCGGGCGCACGGAGGCGAAAGCGTGCGGCATCATGCAGATTGATGACAATCATCGCATCACGCGCTTCGTGGAAAAACCGAAGGAAGACGCCATGCTCGATTCATTGAAGCTCACGCCGGAATTGCAGGCCAAGCTCAAAATCGAGGGCAAGGGCGACTTCTTCCTCGCCTCGATGGGCATCTACGTTTTCAACCGCGACCTCATCCGCGAACTGCTGGACAATCCGCTCTCCGATTTCGGCAAGCACATCATCCCGCACGCCATCAATACGCAACTCGTTTTCTCCTACGTTTTTCAAGGTTACTGGGCGGACGTCGGCACCATCCGTTCATTCTTCGAGGCGAACCTTGACCTCGTTTCCGAACTGCCGCGCTTTAATTTCTTCGACATGAGCGCGCCGATTTTTTCGCGTCCGCGCTATCTGCCCGGCTCGAAGATCAACGGCGCGCAGATTGACCACGCGCTGGTCACCGACGGCTGCATCATCAACGGCGCGAAAATTTCCAACAGCATTGTCGGGCTGCGGACCTTTGTCGGCAGTGGGACGGAACTTAACCGCGTCATCGTTATCGGCAGCGACTATTACGAATCGGAAGAGTCGGTGCTTAAAAATGAAACGGAAGGCAAGCCGCGCGTCGGCATCGGGATGAACTGCAAGATTGAGAACGTCATCATTGACAAGAATGCGCGCATCGGGAACAACGTTAAAATTTCCCCCGCCGGCAAGGCGGAGAACCTCGACCAAGAACGCTATTTCGTCCGCGACGGCATCGTCGTCATCCCGAAGGACGCCGTGATCCCGCATGGCACGGTGATTTGAAATCCGCTGCTTGAAATTTCAAAGATGCGGGGCAAACAACTCTTCCGCATCCTCAATCTCCACGCGAGATGCCAAACAAATCTTTCCTGCATATCGAGTAACGAGACGAGATGCCAAAGAAGTTTTTCCCGCTTATGGCTTGCGTTGGCTCGCTTTTACTTCAAATTCTCTAGGAAATGAGCGATTCCAGTCCCAATTTGCCTGCAAACCCGCCCGCTGTGCCCGCCAGTCTGCCCAAGCTCGACCCCGTGTCCGCGCTCTTTGCCCTCGGCAGTTCCGTGCGCTGGCCCATCATCCAATTGCTTGCCGATGGGCGGGAGATGACCATCACCGAGTGCGCCGCCGTGGCCGGTCGCACGCGCGAAAATATGGGCAAGCAAATGGGCGTGCTGCTCGCCGCCGACGTGGTGGAATTTCGTCTCGGCGAAGACCGGCGGCAAAGCCTCTACTCCATTCCCGCCGCCCGCCGCCCCGCGTCCGGCGTGTTTGACTACGGCTTCTGCAAAATTGATTTGAAACTGCTGTGAAGAGGCCGATGAAAAGCCCGTCAGGGCTGACATCTTTGTAGCATCGCCAGACACAAACGGACAAAGCTACGTTAAGAGCGACACCGCCGGGCATACGGACGGAATATGCCGCCCCGATGGGGTTGAATTTTATTTTGGTTTGGGGTTCTACAAATATGCCGCGCCTGACGGCGCTGGGAAACGTTGGCGATGACGTAGCGGCGACTCGGCAGAGCGCCGCAAACTGGGGCGGAAATGGGTTCGACGAGGGCGTCGAACCCGACAGCCGGGGGCGGCTGTGCTCCCCATTCCATAACGGGCGGACTTGGCGCGGCGAAGCGGCTCGCCGCGTCGTAACGGCTTGTCTCGCCGAAGTCAGACGTAGGCGGATGTGAAGACGGGTGCGATGACGGACTTGTCGCGCCGTAATCTGATGGAGGCGGATGGAATGGGTAAATTCATTTTGCGATGGACGACTCACAAAGCAATTCAGATTGATCAAGGCTGTCAAAACTCTTTAGAAATGT
>DMQW01000283.1:18450-18599 GCA_003455565.1 Limisphaerales bacterium | reverse complement strand
CCCGCAGATTTCCCAGCGGCGGGCTGACGAACTTCGACGTGGACGTGATTTACGCCCGGCAAAGCTTTCAGAACTCGCTCGGCTTCCGCTTTGATTTGCTGCGCGGCTTCGGGATTCGGCGAGGTCAATTGCAGCGCCACGCTGACCGC
>DMQW01000283.1:17967-18127 GCA_003455565.1 Limisphaerales bacterium | reverse complement strand
CCGTTCGCGGCGGAAATTTCTTTGACGAGTCCGAACGAAACGATGTCGCGCGAAAAACCGGGGTATTTGACGGACTTCAGCGCGTTTTGAATTTCTTCCTGTGATAACATGGCGGACAGGTTGCCAGCATTGCGAAAACTGGCGAGTCCAAAATCTAAAA
>DMQW01000283.1:9999-17808 GCA_003455565.1 Limisphaerales bacterium | reverse complement strand
AGTCCAAAGTCTAAAGTCCAATGTCCAAAGTGAAGAACGGATTTCCCGAACGCGAAGCGCAACTTTGGACGTTGGGCTTTGGACTTTGGACACTTTTTCGTTGTCGTTTTCAATTGCGCGAAAGCCGGTGGCATGGGAAATTGTCGGTCTGATTTTTAATTAGACTGATTCTAAACATGACGCAAAAAGCAAATAACGGAACGGAACTGCTGGTCGGAAAATTTTCGCAGTTCGAAGCCGCACCGCACCAGCCGAAATGGCTGCTGCCGGTGCGCCAGGCGGGCCTGGCCGGTTTCGCCGAACTCGGCTTTCCGAAGTTGAGCGACGAGGACTGGCGCTTCACGAACGTCGCGCCCATCGCGCAACTTTCGTTCCAGCTCGCGCGCGAAGCCGTGGTCAACGGCGCGGAGACAAAAGTCATTGCCGAATCCGCCTTCGCCAAACTTTCCGGCCATCGGCTCGTGTTCGTGAACGGATTTTTCTGCGCGAAACTTTCCAGCCTCAAGCCGGTTGCCGGCGGCGTGCGGATTGAAAATCTTTCGTCTGCGCTCGCGAAAGATTCTGCGCTCATCGAAAAACATCTCGGCAAATACGCGCACATGGCGAACAACACTTTTGCCGCGCTGAACCAGGCGTTTTTCACTGACGGCGCATTCATTTTTGTTCCGGCTGGCGTTGAAGTCGCCGAGCCGGTGCAGTTGATTTACATTTCGTCCGCGAAGCAAAACGGCGAGACGATTCTACCGCGCAACCTCATCATCGCGGAGGCGAACAGCAAGTTGACGGTCGTGGAAAGTTACATCAGCACCGGCAACGTCGCGTATTTCACGAACGCGGTGACGGAAATTCTCGCGGGCGACAGCGCCGTCGTCGAACACATCAAGTTGCAGGACGAAGCGGCGGACGCGTTTCACATCGCGACGATTGCGGGCGAATTTGGCCGTGCGAGCAATGTAACCGTTCATTCCTTCGCGCTCGGCGCAAAACTTTCGCGCACCAACATCCGCACGAAGCTCGCGGGCGAAGGTCTCGAATGTATTCTCAACGGGCTTTACCTGACGAAGGACGAGCAGCTTGCCGACCATCACATGATTGTCGAGCACGCGCAGCCGCATTGCGCAAGCCACGAGTATTTCAACGGCATTCTCGACGACAAATCGAAGGGTGTTTTTCACGGACGGATTCTTGTCCGCGAAATCGCGCAGAAAACCGACGCGAAGCAGACGAATAAAAATCTTCTGCTCTCCGACAACGCGACCGCCGACACGAAGCCGCAGTTGGAGATTTACGCCGACGACGTGAAATGCACGCACGGCGCAACCATCGGCCAGTTGAACGACGAATCCATTTTTTATCTGCGTTCGCGCGGCATCGGCACGGACACGGCGCGGCAGATGTTGATCCACGCCTTCGCCGGCGAAATCATCGAGCGCATCAAGTGCGAACCGGCGCGCGAAGTCATTGACAAGCTCGTGTGGGATCGCCTCGAAGCGAATCCGCACCTCGCTAAAGCGAAATGACTAAACCATAATGACGAACGGTTTCAAATTTGTCATTCGGGTTTCGTCATTTTTTAGTCATTAGGATTTAGGAATTAGTCATTCAATTTTGCCATGTTCGACGACTTAAACGACCTTTATCAGCAGGTTATCCTGGACCACTGCAAGCAGCCACGCAATTTCCACGAAATGCCGGCGGCGACCTGCTCGGCGCAAGGTTTCAATCCGCTGTGCGGCGACAACCTGAAGTTGTTCCTCCAGATGGACGGTGACGTCATTAAGGACGCGAGCTTCGTCGGTTCGGGTTGTTGCATTTCCAAAGCCTCGGCGTCGTTGCTGACGGATTACGTCAAAGGCAAAACCAAGGTCGAGGCGGAAAAAACTTTTGAGCAAGTGCGCGACATGATCACGACCGGCACCGTGAACGGCGATGTCGGCAAACTCGCGGTGTTCGCGGGTGTCCACAAATACCCGGCGCGTGTGAAGTGCGCGATCCTCTCGTGGCACGCGCTGATTGGTGCGTTGAAGGGCGAGGCCAAACCGGTCAGCACGGAGTCGGAAAGCAATTGAATCAATCATGGACGAACGCGAACCCATTCTTTCGGTCGCATTCTTCCGAACTGAAACCGGACGCGAACCGGTTCGTGAATGGTTGAAATCTTTGCCGCGCGAGGAACGGCGGATTCTCGGCGAAGACATCAAGATGGTTCAGTTTGGCTGGCCGTTGGGAATGCCATTGGTGCGAAAACTTGCCGCTGGATTGTGGGAAGTTCGCTCGCGCCTGCCCAGACGGATTGCGCGCGTTTTGTTTACCGCTGGCGAAGGGCGGATGATTTTGCTCCACGGCTTCATTAAAAAGTCGCAGAAAACTCCGGCGGAAGATTTGGAACTGGCGAAGAACCGGTTTCGGATGCTATAATAATGATATGAATAAAGAACATATTGGTTCTGATTTTGACGGTTTTCTGAAACAGGAAGGCTTGCTGGCAGAATGTGAAGCCAGCGCGCTCAAGCGCGTCGTCGCTTGGCAGCTTGAACAGGAAATGAAGCGTCGCCGAATCACGCGCGCCAAGCTTGCCAGCCGCATGAAAACCAATCTCGCCACGCTGAACGGGCTTTTTTCTGAAACCGATTCCGCCGTGTCGCTACAACTTTTGGAACAAGCGGCTTTGGCTTTGGGAAGAAAACTCAAAGTCGAACTGGCATAGTTTCAGCGAAGATTTTTTAGCAATTAAATTAAATTGAATCACATTTTATGAGTTCCGAACAAAAGATTTTAACGCGCGACGTGGAAGCCTCCGTCGTTCCCATCGGCACGAAGGTCACGCTTCAAAAGGGCGAGACCGCGCACATCACGCAATCGCTTGGCGGCACTTACACCGTCATCGTCAACGGCAACATGTTCCGCATCGAACCCAAGGACGCCGACGCGCTGGGTATCGAAGTGACGACTGCGCCCGCCGCCACCGTTGCGCCGAGCGGCCCGCTCACGCAGGAGCAGCTTGAGAAAAAAGTCTGGGAATCGCTCAAGACCTGTTACGACCCGGAGATTCCCGTCAACATCGTTGACCTCGGCTTGATTTACGATTGTCACCTCACGCCCATCGGCGCGGACAATTACAAGGCCGACGTGAAAATGACTTTGACCGCGCCCGGTTGCGGCATGGGGCCGGTGCTCGCGCAGGACGTGCAAAACAAACTCATCTCGCTCGAACCGATTGACGAGGCGAACGTCGAACTCGTCTGGGATCCGCCATGGAATCAAGGCATGATGACCGAGGCGGCGAAGCTGCAACTTGGGCTTCTTTGAGCCACGGATGAAACACGGATTGAACACAGATTTGAAAAATTCTTTTCCGTGTTTCATCCATGTTCAATCCGTGACTAAATAACTCCGATGAATAAAACCGTTGATTGGTCAGCATTGCGAAAGGATTTTCCGATTCTTGATCAGAAAGTCCACGGCAAGCCGCTGATTTATTTCGACAACGCCGCCACGTCGCAGAAGCCGCGCGCCGTGATTGACGCGCTCGTGCATTACTACGAGCACGACAACGCCAACGTCCATCGCGGCATCCACGAGTTGAGCAATCGCGCCACGACAGCCTACGAAGCGGCCCGCACGCGCGCCGCGAAATTCATCAACGCCAAAAGCGCCGACGAAATTATTTTCACTCGCGGCACGACGGAAGGCATCAACCTCGTCGCGAGTTCCTGGGGCGCGAAAAATCTCAAAGCCGGCGACGTGATTCTGCTTACGGAAATGGAGCATCACAGCAATCTCGTTCCGTGGCAAATGCTCGCGCAACGCACCGGCGCGAAGATCGCCTACATTCCTGTCATCGGCGACGAAGGCTTGCTCGACCTGACCAAACTCGATTCGCTGCTCACTTCGCAGGTGAAATTTCTTTCGATGGTTCACATCTCGAACTCGATGGGCACGGTGAATCCCGTGGCGGAACTTTGTGCCCGCGCGCGCAAGCTTGGCATCACCACGCTCGTGGATGGCGCGCAAAGCGCCGGGCATCTGCCCGTGGACGTGCAGGCCATCGGCTGCGATTTTTTTGCGTTCTCCGGCCACAAGATTTGCGGGCCGACCGGCATCGGCGTTTTGTGGGGACGGCAGGAAATTCTCGACGCCATGCCGCCGTATCAGGGCGGCGGCGAAATGATTTTGTCCGTCGGCTACGACAAGACGGAATTCAAGCACGCGCCGCATCGGTTCGAGGCCGGCACGCCGGACATTTCCGGCCCGATTGGCCTGCACGCCGCGATGGATTATCTCGACGCCATCGGCCGCGAAAACATCTGGCGGCACGATCAGGAACTGGCGAACTACGCCTGCGAAAAACTTTCCGCGCTCAAGGACATCCGCATCTTCGGCCCGAAACAAAACCGCGCCGGCCTCGTGAGCTTTCTGCTCAAGGACGTGCACGCGCACGACGTGGTGACGCTGGCGGATCAGGCGGGCGTGGCGTTGCGCGGCGGCCATCACTGCACGCAACCGCTCATGCACAAGCTCGGCGTGGAATCCACCGCCCGCGCGAGTTTTTATTTTTACAACACCAAGGCCGAAGTGGACCGGTTCGTGGAAGTGGTGAAGGAAATTCAGAAATTTTTCGGGCAATAAAAATCGGATTGTCGGGGCGGAATAATCGGAGCATCATTTAATCATGAACAATTCTGAAAGCGGCGACCGCATTGAATCAACCAGCCAAGAATTCGATCCGTTGGTTCATGAAATCAGCGTCATGCGGCAAATCATTCTGGAGCGTGTCCACGCTTTAGACCTCCTACGAGAATTGGTTTCCAACGCAGCCGCGAAAGAAGTTGGCGCAACCGAAATCACCATTAAATATACAGTTGATGACGCAGGCCATGTGTTTGAAGTGAAGGATAACGGCTGTGGTATGAACTATACAGGCAACCCGAAAAATCCTGGGCGCTTGGATAGATTTTTTGGGCTTGGCCTTTCAAGCATTGTCGGCATTAAAGGAGACGAATTCGCATGGAAAGGGCTTGGTTCAAAATTGGCGTATAACTCGTGCAGATTGGTGATAGAAACGGCTTGCGCCGATGGCAAGGCTCATCGGGTCGAAATTAACGAACCGTGGGACACGATTGAACGCAATCTGAAACCCAAGCCTAAAATTTTTCATTACCCCTCTGAATCCACCAAAACGTGGACAGCCATACGAGTTATCGGGCATCCACCGCACATTCACGAAGGTGCTTATAGCGTCGAAGAAGTTGAGACATTTCTGAGGCATCGCACATTTATCGGCTATACTGGAAAGCGGGAGAATCCTCCCAAAATCACATTGTCCGTGTTGGGCCAATCCAAAGTTTTACCTTTTGGTTTTCGGGAACTTAATGGAGCAGATGCTGCAAACCCACCGGAAGGCACGCTTCCTATTCATATCACCGACTCAATTACGAAATCAGGGACTAACAAGACAGTGCAGGCCACCCTAAAAGGTTTTATCACTTGGGATTCCGAACAGTATAATCTTTCGCCATCTCAAATGAATTGCGGTCTTCTTCTTTCTGTTCGCGGTATTCCGTATTTCGAACTCGACATGGAAACGTATGGCAGTCGCAGCATGGGAATCGTCAATCCTGGTTGGAAGAAATGCTGCCTCGTTTTGGAATGTGATTCTGTTCAGGAAGACATGAACATTTCGCGGAGTGGCTTGGTTGATGCAGAACGTCCCGCTTTATTAAAACAGTTGGTCGCCAAAATGTTTGAGAAGTTAGAGCAATCGCCTGAGTATTTGGCGTTTCGTCAAATTCCGAAGAAGCGGAAAAATATCACCGGCGCGGAAGATCTCTCTGCAAAGAAGATTGCTTTAGAGCTGGAAAATCAAAAATGGGTTGTCTGGAAAAATCCTAAAACAGGCAAATCCACAATGCTTTCACGAGAACCAGAAAACGAAAACGATACGCTCGCCATACTTTGGAAACTGGAAGCATTGGGAGGGCTGCCATTCAAACAATTTCAAACCCTCGCACATGCTGGCTATGGCCCTGATTTGATTGTCCATTTTCAGGAGGACAACCAAAGCAATCCCGAACGGTATGTCTCAGTCGAAGCTGAGAGCAAATTTAACAACTACATAGCACACGGACACACGCCTTCACTTTTTCCACGAGTTGTTTGCTGGGATATTGGGCCGAGTCCGAAGATGCGAATGAAACAGACTGACAAGAGCTATAAAGTCATTGCTGAAGGAAAGGACATACAAGTTCATGTTTATTGCATTCGGAAAATGGAGGGCATTCAGGTTTTGACGAAATCTCAACTTGAGGAAGCATTAAAGAATTCCTAGTCGGATTTGCAGATTGCTACGCAGATTATTGAATTATGAATGTCAGTCTGCAATCACCGATGAGCGCCGTGCTGGAAAATTTTCCCGGCGCGCAGCGGGCGTTGTTCCGGCGGTATCACATCGGCGGGTGCAGCCGTTGC
Organism: Limisphaerales bacterium; assembly: GCA_003455565.1. GTDB lineage: Bacteria > Verrucomicrobiota > Verrucomicrobiia > Limisphaerales > UBA11358 > UBA11358. Next base: position 11,340 of record DMQW01000283.1, on the reverse strand, counting down.
CTTTGAAAATTTCAGGGGATTTCCAACCAGACTTTGATTGCCCGAAGGATTGTTTCCATTTGCGATTCGTTCAACGCGCCGAGCTTTCGCACCAGCACTGAACCGGGAATGTGCCGCAATCCTTGCGCGTCAAACGCGCCATTTTCCAGTCACGGGACATTTACTGCCACTTCAAATCTTCCGCCGCGCAGGGCCGTCGTGTGCGGCACGATGGCAAAAAGCGCGCGTTCGTCATCGCGAAAGGGTGTGTTGAAAATGACGGCGGGACGCACTTTGGCGGTCATGCCTAAATCCACGAGCCAGACTTCACCGCGCCGGGCGTTTGGCATTTGCGGCCTCGGCTTGGTCGTAGGTTTGGAACGCGGCGTCGGCGGACGCAATCAAATCCGCCTCGGTCTCGACGCCGTGAGTGTCGTCATAAATTATCCCGCCGCCGCGCTGGCGAAACTGGCTGTGGACGGCTTGCTCGACTTTCACGAGTTCTTCGGAAGTCAAATTTGGCAACACGGCTTCGATTTCGGCAATCGTGCTCATGGCGGAAAAGATAGTCGCGAGTGCATGAAGCGTCAACGACGGTTGTCGGACAATTGCGGGTTCGCCGCGTCAAGCCGCTTGCAGGATTTCGTTCCAAAGATTAGAGTGCCGACGTGAAAGCGATTTCCATCCTGGAAGCTCAAGGCCAGCTCGGCGAACTCATCGCCCAAGCGTGCCGTGGCGAAACCATTGTGCTGACCGATGGCGACCGGCGGGTGACTTTGGAGCCGGGTGTCGCGCTGGATCTGGAGGAGGACAGCCCGGAACTGGAGGCGGAATTGTTGAAGGCGGTGAACGGGCCGCACGCGCCGTTGCGCGAGGGCGAACTTCGGGAAATTGCGGATCGGGCATTGCGTGAACATCGCGCCAAGCGGCAGCAATGAAATTGACGCTGCAACGCGCCGATGAGTTCAACTCCGACTTCGACCAGCAATATCGCTGGTATCTGGAACAAGCTGGCGAAGAAGTAGCCGGGCGCTTTTTGAATGCAGTGCCGGTCACGCTGCACTTGCTCGCCGAACAATCTGATTTAGGCCGCCGCCGGAAATTTCGTCATCCCATGCTGCGCGACCTTTATTCTTTTCAAGTCGAACGCCCATTTAACAAAATTCTTATTTTCTAACGCGTGACGGAAAATACTTTGCAGGCTTGGCGGTTGATGCACGGATCACGCGATTTGCCGCGCCGATTAGTCGGACCTTTGCTATGACAAAAATAAATCCACAGTCACCCATGAGCGCCGTGCTGGAAAATTTTCCCGGCGCGCAGCGGGCGTTGTTCCGGCGGTATCACATCGGCGGGTGCAGC
>DMQW01000283.1:0-9768 GCA_003455565.1 Limisphaerales bacterium | reverse complement strand
ATGAGCGCCGTGCTGGAAAATTTTCCCGGCGCGCAGCGGGCGTTGTTCCGGCGGTATCACATCGGCGGGTGCAGCAGTTGCGGATTTCAGCCGACGGAAACGCTGGCGCAGGTTTGCGCGCGCAACGGCAATCTGGACGTGGCCGAAGTGCTGGCGCACATCCAGTCCAGCCACGAGCAGGACGCGAAAGTTTTGATCTCGCCGAAGGAACTCGCCGAGCTTTTGCAGAAAGACAAATCGGTGAAACTCGTGGACGTGCGTTCGCGCGAGGAATTTGAAGCGGTGAACATCGCCGGTTCGGTTTTGCTTTCGCAGGACGTGATGCGCGAGATTATGGCCAGCGGGTCGGACAAACATCCGATTGTTGTCATTGACCATCAGGGGAAGAATGGACTTGATGCCACTGCTTATTTCATGGGACACGGCCTGCAATGTGTCCGCTGCCTGCGCGGCGGGATTGACGCCTGGGCGCAGGAAGTGGACATCACGATGCGGCGCTACAAGCTGGGGTGAAATCCTGCCGGGTGGTTTCCTTTTTTCCGGCGGCACGCCGGTTTCAGGCTGGTGCAGAAATTTCAAACCACTTTGCAGCAATCTTAAAGTGCAAACCGGTTCCGGCTTGGTAAATTTGAATTTAGCCTGTATTTGACGATGGCCTTTTTGTGTCTTAATTAGAAGAAACCGACGAATTTTTATGAAAAAGCAAAATCAACCTGCTGAAAAATCCCATCAAGAAGGGCGACGGGTGTCGAGGCCAGACGCGTTCACGTTGATTGAACTGCTGGTGGTCATCGCGATCATTGCGATTCTGGCGGCGATGCTGCTGCCGGCGCTTTCCAAGGCCAAACAAAAGGCGCAACAAGCTTATTGCATAAACAATGTTAAACAATTGGGTCTGGCCATGATTATTTATGTCGGAGACAATAATGACACTTATGCCGGAGCGGCTTCGGCGAATACTTACGGCCCGCACTTGGAAGATTGGATTTATTGGCGGGTGGGCGCGAATATGCCACCGCCGATAAATGGCGTAACAATGACCTTGGACAAAAGCCCGCTCGTCAAGGCTCTCGGCACCGGCGGCTCCACGAATATGTTCCGCTGTCCGATGGATCGAAATGACACCTTCCGCCTGAATCCCACCTATAATCCTGATGGCCCATATTTCTACAGCTACGAATTCACCAGCTATAATCTTCAATCTGCAACTGGCCCGAGTCCGGGTTTGACAACCCTCGTTGATACGACCGGCAAAGCTTGGTATTCCAAGTCCACTGCCGTCCACAATCCATCAACTAAAATGATGGGTGTGGAACCTGTGATGGCACTCATTCCAAGTGACGCCCCGGCGATAGATACGGGATGGATTGGGCAGTGCGGTCGCTGGGAACCGTTTGGGACTGCTGCCTCCACCTATACTGCGGCCCCTAGAAACTTTTTGACCATACGACACAGCAAAAAGAGCGACTCGGTATTCGCCGACGGCCATGTCGAGGCGGTCGGACAGGATAAGGCCACCAACTACATATATTCACTGCCGACCTATTGATCGGTCTGGCTACACGTTGAACTTAAACAGCAGCACGTCGCCGTCTTTCACGACGTATTCCTTGCCTTCCATCCGGTAGAGGCCTTTTTCGCGCGCGGTGGCGACGGAACCGCATTTCACCAAATCATCGTAGGCGACGGTCTCAGCCTTGATGAAGCCGCGCTCGAAATCGGAGTGAATCACGCCGGCGGCTTTTGGCGCAGCGTCGCCAATGTGAATGGTCCAGGCACGCACTTCTTTTTCGCCGGCCGTGAAATAGGTTCGCAGACCGAGCAAATGATACGTCGCACGGATTAGCGCGCCGACGCCGGATTCCGGCACGCCGAGTTCCTTCAAAAATTCCTTCGCCTCGACTTCGGACAGATCAATCAAATCGCTTTCAATCTGGGCGCTGATGACGACGGCTTCGCAGGCAAAGTGGTGCGCGGTGTATTCGCGGACTTTGAGGACGAACGGATTCTGGTCGGCGGTCGCCAGATCGGATTCCTTCACGTTGCAGGCGAAAATCGTGGGCTTGTCGGTCATCAGCCAGAACAAACGTGAGACGGCCCTTTCCTCCGGCGCGAGTTGAAGCGTGAGGGCGGGCTTGCCGGCGTTGAGGTGCGGCTCGATTTTTTTCAGGATATTTTCCTGCGCGAGCGCTTCCTTGTCACCGCGTTTGGCGTCTTTGGCGATGCTCGTGAGCCGTTTTTGCACCGCTTCAAGGTCGGCGAGGACTAATTCCGTCGTGATAGTTTCGATGTCGCGGACTGGATCAACTGAACCCGCGACATGATGGATGTCCGCATCCTCAAAGCAGCGGACGACCTGCACGATGGCGTCCACTTCGCGGATGTGGGTGAGAAATTTATTACCGAGACCTTCGCCCTGCGACGCGCCTTTGACGAGGCCGGCGATGTCCACAAACTCAACCGCCGCCGGAATGGTGACCTGCGTCTTGGCGATGTTTTTCAACACGGCCAGCCGCGCGTCCGGCACGGTGACGATGCCGACGTTCGGGTCAATGGTGCAGAATGGATAGTTCGCCGCCTCGGCTTTGCGCGTGCGCGTGACGGCGTTGAACAAGGTTGATTTGCCCACGTTGGGGAGTCCGACGATTCCAGCTTTAAGCATAATTTGGTTTTAGAATTTTTTTATCGTGGCGTTCACAGTTTGTGTCTGGCCAGTTGCCAGACAATATGTGCGCCGTCAAAAAGTGCGACGGCAATCAGGCAGATGCCGGAAAAATGTTGCATTCGCAACAGGGTTTTTTCTCCAAATCGTCCGTGTCTCCGCGACATGCCGAAACTCAAACCGCAAAACCACGCGTTCGTGCCGAGCGCGACGCCCACGACGCAGGCCGCTTTTGCGGCAAAAGTGTCCGCCACCCAGTATTGATCCGTGAAGTAAGCCTCGTGCGACATCAAATAGGCGGCGATGACCAGCCACGTCAACAGCACGCCGACGTTGCCCATGACGCGCACAAAACCGATGGCGAATGCGGAATGCGGATGCAATTTCCCTTCGATGCGCCCTTCAAGTTGCTCGGCTTTGGAACCGAACTCCGTCGTGGCGGCAACTTTTTTCGCCGTGAGAAACCTTGATCCGAGAAACAAAAGAAAAACGAAAGTGAAAACTTTCATCGCGGCTTCGACCAGATGCCTGTCAAAAAACGATGAAAAACCGGCGAACGCAATCGAGCAATAAATCACTTCCATCGTGGCCGCACCGATGCCGATGAGCATTGCCCATTTGAAACCGCGCCGCGCGCCTTCATTGATGACCGTGAGGTTAATCGGCCCGACGGGAATGGACGAGAAAATCAGCGCGGTGACAAAGCCCGCGAGTGCGGCCAGCAGGATGGATTGCGGTTCCATTTCAGTTGGTTCCGTCCGGATCGTCGTCGTCCTCTTCGATTTCCCTGCGCCACGCGCGAGAAATATGCGGGCGGATGAAGCCGTAAAGCAGATAGGCGGTGAAGAGAACCGGCAGGACGTAATACAAAATCTTCTCGCGCAGAACCAGTATCAGACCGAGGAACAGCGCGCCGATGATTATTTTCAAAAAAGTTGTGGACGAGCGCAGGCCAAGCGATTTGAAACTTGGATAGCGAACTTCGCTCACCATCATCGCGGACAAAAACACCAGCACCACCGGCAGCAGATAACCCCAGTGACCGAGATTTTTTTCTTTCTCGTTTAATTTGATGATGAACAGCGTCAGCGAGGCCACCAGCCCCGCCGCCGAGGGAATCGGGAAACCGAGAAAATCTTTGCCCGCGCCCGGCGATTTCAGCGTCGAGAGACAATTGAACCGCGCCAGCCGGAACGCGCCGCAGATCAGATAAATCGAGGCGATGAACCAGCCGAGTTCGGTGTAATCATTGGCGAAAACGTCCTTGAGCACGATGCGATGCACGAGAAATGCCGGCGCCACGCCGAATGAAACCAGGTCCGCCAGCGAATCGAATTCGCGTCCGAACGGGCTTTCGCTCCCGCCCATGCGCGCAACGCGGCCATCGAACAGATCAAAAATACACGCGAGCAAAATGAAGCCGAGCGCCAGCTTGATGGGCATCCAGTTGACGAAGCCGTTGGCATCGGGCACAAGGTGCGCCTCGACGATTTTTGTCAGCGCCACGAAACCGCAGAAAAGATTTCCCGCCGTGAGGAGGTTCGGCAGAAAATAAATTTTCAGCTTCTCGCCTTCGGTCGGCGTTGCAATTTTTTCTTCAGGATTCACAGCCATGCGGTTATTCAAATGATGCGATCACAGTCTGCCCGCCGACCACGCGGTCGCCAAGCTTCACTTTCACCTTGGCGCTTTTCGGCAGATAAATATCCACGCGTGAGCCGAACTGGATGAGGCTGATGCGTTCGCCGCGCAGCACCGCGTCGTTTTGCGAAATCCACGGCACGATACGCCGTGCGATGAGGCCGGCAATGAGCCGCACGCCGACTTTGGTGCCGAGCGGCTCGACGGATTCGATGCCAATGAGGACATTTTCGTTGAACTGCGAGCAGTCGGCGCGCATCGCGTTGAGGTATTGGCCGGGCGAATGTTTGAAAAATGCGATCCGCCCCGTGACCGGCGCGTTCTGCACATGCACGTTAAACACGGAAAGAAAAATTGAAATGCGCTGGCATTCGCCGCCCATGAATTCATCCACGGTCGTCGTGTCAATCGTATCCACCTTGCCGTGGCCGGGCGCAACGACGAGGTTCGATCCGGCGGGCGTCATCGGGTCGGGATCGCGAAAAAAATAAAAGGTGAAAATAACGAAGAGAAACCAAAAGATTAGCAACACGCCCGCCAAGCCGAGCACGATTGAGCCGATGAATTTGGCGAGGAACGCGACGGCCAGCAACACCAGCACGGCCACGCCCGACCAAAGGATGAGGTGCAGCGCGGACTGCGAGGCTTTTCCAGAGTTTTTCACACCGACACAATAATTTTTTTTGGCATCACTTGCAATTCGGCATTTTCGGTGCAAGTTAAACGCCGTCGCTGAATGCGACGCAACCAAAAAATCAAAAATACAAACTATGTCACTCCACACTCCTGATCTAACCAAGTTCCCGCCGCGCAGTCCGCGCGTCCGGCTCGGCGGCTACGTCATTTTGCCGCGCATGCTGGACAAAGGCCGCGCCACGCTCACCGGCAAAAATGGCGAGTATCGTTACGCCTGTCCGCTCGACGAGAGCTTCCTCGACTTCGCGGGCATTGATCCCAAAGCCTTGAAAAAAGAACTGACCAGGAGCGACACGGAAGTTCTGAAGTGGATTGAAAAGCACGCGAAACACAAACGCACCGCGCCGGAAATCGCCGCGTGGTCGGCGTGGCAGGAACAGCGCTCGCCGGACAATCCGGATTCGCGCGAGTATTTTAACGGCCTGCACAAGGCCGGCGCGCCCAAGCGCACGGACATCACAAGCTGGTTCGACGTGCTGGACATGGACGACTTTGCGAGCTTCGGCGGCAAAGCGTAAAATCAAGTAGCAGCCGGCGTGAGCCGGCTCAAATTATTCATTGAGAGCGGACTCACGTCCGCTGCTACGAAATAAAAAGGCGCGAAGAAAATTCTTCGCGCCTTTTTTGTAATTCGATTTGAAAATCAGGCGGCCGGGGCGGCTTCCGTTTTCCACGCGTCAATTTTTTCGATGCGCTGGCGGCGTTGCTGGCCGTGCAGTTCGTATTCCACTACGTCGCCGACTTTGTGGTTCAACATGCCCATCGCGATGGGCGTGAGGTAGCTGATGATACCGTGGTCGGGATCGGAATCCCACGCGCCGAGAATGGTGAAGGTCTCGACCTGATTGGAGACGAGGTCGGTGGCTTTCACAATCGTGCCGGGACCGACGACATCTGTCTTGGCGTTGACAAAATCCTGGCCACGCGCGCGATTGAGCGCGACGTCGAGATCTTCCTTCTGGCGCATGAGAATTTTTTGCATTTCCTTCGCCGCCTTGTATTCGTGATTCTCGCGCAAATCGCCGTAGCTGCGGGCGATGGCGATTTCCTTGGAATTCGCCGGAATTTTTTTCTCAACAAGTTCCTGATACTCGGCGCGACGGCGTTCGAGGCTGGTCCACGAAACGAGCAGGCCGGCCTCCTGTTTGGTCTGTTCGCCGCTGACGAGCGATTGCACGGCGGGATGCGCCTTGACGAGGCGCGCGAGCAGCGAACGCTTGTCCATATCGTCAAACACGGGTGAAAGTTTCAGCGCGCGGGTCAAATCCTTGATGACTTCGATGTCAGCGGACGCGGTCAGTTCACCGAGCAATTGCTGGTCTTCCAAAATGAAATCGCGCAGGCGGTTCGAGCGTCTTTCGTTGAACTGGTCGCGTTCCATCGCCGTGAGCATCGCGCGGAAAACTTCCGGGCCGAGGATGTCCACGAAATCTTCGTTGCGCTCGCGGGCGAACCACAGCAGCAGTTCGCTGCTCGCCGTGTGCTGGTTGATGTGCTTGGCGAGCGTCTCCTTGAACAGGCCGAGCTTGCCGTTGGTGATGAGCAGGCTGGCAAATTCCTTGGCCAGCTTCGCGGAAACAAAATTGAGCGCGCCGCGCAAAACATCGTCCCATCTTTCCGGGTTCGCGGTCTTGAATGATTCGAGCGCGCGACGATGTTTCGCGGCGGGAATAGTTTCAACCAGCGGCCCAAACTTGACGCCGTCCTGCAACCAGATTTGCGCGGCGGAAACTTCATCCGCGACCGGCGGCACGCCCGCCGCCTCGCGCAATTCGTCGCGCGAAAAAATCGCCTCGAGCGCCACCGACGGCTGCGTGCGCTGATACGCCACGATGTCGGGATTCAGCGCGGCGATGACTTCGTTGGCCGTTGCGACCTTGTCCTTCAAATCGGAAATGCCCTTGAGCATTTCCGCCACGACCAGGATGCGCGCCTTCAAACCTTTGGCCGCGCGGAATTCCGCGAGCAGCCGGTCCTGCAATGAAGTTTCCTTCACCTGATAAACGACCGGCTCGGTTTTTTTCAACGGCACGATGAAATGGCCGTTCTTTTTCATTTCGCGCTTGGCGGTTTCCCACCATTTCTTCCAGTCGTCGGCAATGACATCCGGCACGAGCACCGACTGGATTTGATCCGGCGTCGCCTTGCCGCCGTAGCTGTTCAAAACGATTTTGATCAGATCAAGGTGATGCGCCGCGAGATGGCGGACGGCTTCGAGATCCATCGCCTTGCGCGCCAGAATGTGATCCTTCGGCACCGGCTTGAGCGACTCGGCGCTGAACGACAAATCCATCGCGTGACCCGGCTTGCCCGGAAAATCAATCGTGAACCGCGCGAACACCGTGTCCACCGTCTTGATGCGCCCAAAGCCCCAGCTGCGATGCGTGCAACAGCCCGCCTCCGCGAGCTGGGTCAATGCCGCAACGTGCCGGCCCTCGATTTTTCCTGCCGCTGCCAATTTTTCGAATTCTGCTTTCATAAAATAAAAATCAAACTCGCGTTCCACAACGCGCCAGTCATCATTAAAGTTGTTGCACGAACAAAATCCAAGACAAATTGCGGCGCACGTTTTGCAGCAGCGCAAAACGGGCGGTGAATTCACCGAAAACCTGCTCGACGACGCGTTCGCCGGCACCCGGCTTTCGCCCGTGGATCGCGGCCTTTGCCACGAACTCGTCTGCGGCGCCGTCCGCTGGCAGGCCACGCTCGACTGGCTCATCGCGCGCAAGACCGGCGGGCGCGGCCAAAAGCTCGCCCTGCAAAATCTTCTGCGCCTCGGCCTCTATCAAATCTTCTGGCTCGACCGCATTCCTGACCACGCCGCCGTGAACGAAACCGTCGAACTCGCCAAGCACGCCGGCTTCAACACGCAGGCCGGCTTCGTCAACGCCGTCCTGCGCGGCTACCTGCGCGAGGCGGACGAAACCAAAAAACTTCTGGCCGACCTGAAAATTTCCCAGCCCGCGCTTGGCTGGTCGCATCCCGAATGGCTTGTGGAAAAATGGCGCAAACAGTTCGGCGACGAAAAAGTGCGGCAACTCCTCGACTGGAACAACACGCCGCCGAAAAATTTCGCGCGCAGCAACACGCTCAAGGCCGACGCCGGCAAACTCGTGGAACGCTGGCGCGAGGAAAATGTGGAATACGATTTTTTCACGCGCGACTGGACCGGTGAGAACCTGGTGTTTGAGTTGAAATCGCATCCGCCGCTCGCTTCGCTCGGCAGTTTCCGCGACGGCTGGTTTTACATTCAAGACCCCAGCACGCTCCTCGCCGTGCGCGAACTCGACCCGCAGCCCGGCGAAACCATCCTGGATTTATGCGCCGCGCCCGGCGGCAAGACGACGTTTATCGCGCAGCAAATGAACAACCAAGGCCGCCTCGTTGCCCACGACACCTTCCCCGACCGGTTGAAATTAATCGAAGAAAACTGCCAACGCCTCGGCGTGACATGCGTTGAAACACAGGCCAGTCAATTCGTCCGCCCTCACCCTGACCCTCTCCCCCAGGAGAGGGAACAGCGAATGGCGGTTTCCGTTTTTCCGGCATCAGCCGTGGCAAACCCGCCGTCTGGTTTCACGGAAGAGCGGCAACAGCTTCCCCCTCTCCTTGAGGGAGAGGGCCGGGGTGAGGGCGGGCCAAAACACATTTCTCATTCAATCCTTTTTGACCGCGTCCTCGTTGACGCCCCCTGCTCCAACACCGGCGTGCTGCGGCGGCGCGTGGATTTGCGCTGGCGGATTTCGCCGGAAGAAATTTTGCGGCTGAAAAAAACCCAGCTCGAATTGTTCCAGCAGGCCGCATCCGTTTTGAAACCCGGCGGCACGCTGGTTTACAGCACTTGCAGCCTGGAACCGGAGGAAAATTCCGAAGTCGTGAAGGAATTTCTGGCCGCGCACCAAAATTTCAAACTCGCATCCGAACGCCAGTTGCTACCGTTCGCCGATAACGTGGACGGCGCGTTCGTGGCGCGGCTGGAAAATTAATTCCGCATGGCCACCGCCAACGTCACCATTCACGCCAGCCAGTTTCCGGAAAATGTCCGGCGCGATTTGCTCGCTTCGCTGGCGACGCGACGTGTGAATCACAAATTTCATTACGACAGCGTCCGGCAGACGCAAAAATGGCTCGCGCTGCACCAAGCCCACTCGCCTTCGCGCAACAACACCGACTGCGCCGACACTTACGACCGCGCGTTCGCCGAAGCGGCAAATCAAATCACCGCCAAAGAAATCCACGTCATCGGCCTCGGCTGCGGCGGCGGACAAAAAGACACGCGGCTGCTGGGATTATTAAAAGCATCGGGCCCGGAAATTTCCTACATGCCGTGCGACGTAAGCGTGGCGATGACCCTCGTGGCACGCCAAACCGCGCTGGCCGTCGTGCCGGAAAAAAATTGTTTTCCGTTCGTCTGCGATCTGGCCACGGCGGATGATTTGTCTGCCGCACTGGCCACTCGTCACTCGTCCCTCGTCACTTTTTTAGGCATGATCCCGAACTTCGAGCCGGAGGAAATTTTGCCGAAACTCGCCGCGCTGGTGCGTCCGCAGGATTTTTTATTGTTCAGCGCCAACCTCGCGCCCGGTGCCGATTACGCCGCCGGAATGAAAAAGATTTTCCCGCAATACAACAACGCGCTCACCCGTGACTGGCTCATGGCATTTTTGCTCAACCTCGGCGTGGAAAACGGCGACGGTGAACTGCGCTTCACGATTGAGACCGGCGCGGCGAATTTGCAACGCGTGATGGCGCGGTTTCATTTCACGCGC
>DMQW01000286.1 GCA_003455565.1 Limisphaerales bacterium | reverse complement strand
GCCAAGGATCATCCGCCGCCACCGCGCCCGCCAAGCGGATAAGTTGATAGCCATCACCAGTGAGCGGAGTGACGTTGAAGCTGCCCTGCCATGTCCGTGGATCAAGCCATCCGCTGCCCACGGGAGCAACGGTGTAATCAGTGAACGGCGTGGCCGGCCCAAAGGCCACCTGCGGCTGGACATTGGTGTTCATGTCGCGGTTAAAAGTGACCGTGAACGTGGCCGGTCCCGGTCCCACTTGGGCGACGCCAAGACCGCCCTGGCTAAGGCCCACATCAACCACAAATGGATAACAATTGACCGGTGCATTGGTTAGAATCGGCTGGTAAATATAGCTTTCCAGGTTAAAATCGTCATTGAAGTCATAAATGTCCGCGTCAATAATCGTTTCGGAAGTTGTTCCCCAATAGTTTGAAGAAATGTAGTAAGAACCACCGCGTCCTTCGGGAGCGATAAATTGCATCCATTGCGATGGATCCGCATCCCACCAATCGTTTAGAATCGCGTTATTTTTGAATTGATCAATCACAGCTCCCGCTCCTTCTGCCGTTGAGACCTGTTGCTCGACACCGTTCTTTCCGGGGCCCCTGTTATTCTTCAAAAATACGTCTCCCTCGGCCGAAGAAGCCGTAACTTCAAGCACACAGGAGTCGTAACAGTTGCCAAACGAACCGTCCTTAACGGAAAGAGGGATTTTCCAGGTCGTAGAGTAATAATATCCCATATTCTCGAACAAGGTGTTACTGATGGTCTGGCTGCTAACCTCTGGTCCACCAGTATCATAAAATTGTTGTTGGCCATTTTGGAACATATAGAAATCTAAAGGCGAATTCTGCGTAATATAACAATGATCAACAGATGTCAGTGGACAAATGTTGGGCTAGATGCTATTTGCGCCTCATATTGATTGGCGCTATCGCCAATAATTGGGTTTTGGATTCGAGCGTAACTAATTTGGACATTTCCTGACGGAGCTTGGAATATGTAGATTGGATATTCTAGAAAGGCGGGGTCGGTAAAAAGCTCAACCGGGTTAGTGGCAGTTCCCTCGATCAACAGGCTGCCCTCCACCTGGATGTCGGGCCTGCCATTTTGGGCGTAGGGATTATTGGGCGCCGAGTCGAAAAATTGGATTTGGGTGCCTTCGGTCACCGTCAGCGTTGCTCCCGTTTCCACCAGGGTCTGATTCTGAACGATCCAATAGTCGTCTTTGGTGAGGGTCATGTTGGTCGAAATGATTTGCGGCACCTCCCGGCCGCGCTGGACGACCATGTCGAAGCGGCTTTGATTGGTGTAGGTGGTTGTGTCCGCCGGATTCAAACCATTGCGGCACGTCATGGTGACGCGAATGGGTATGACGTGGTCATTCGGACAATCGGAAGCAACTTGGAAGCGAAAGGGATTCTGGACTCCAATAACGGTTTGATTGGTGTAGATCAAGCCGTTGTCGTCCCAATTGAAGCCGCCAATGGCACCGTAATTCACAACGTTCGTAAGCCAGGTGACGTAAGGGTCGGGTTCGACGGCGCCAGCAGAAATAGCGTCCAGAGTGACCACCACGTTGCTCGCATTCCCCCAATGGTTGCGGATTTGGACGGCCAGATCAATCGTCTCACCTGAATCCACCAATCCATTATTGTTGTCATTGGCCGCCTGATTGGTGGTGTCAAACAGCCAGAATTCCTGAAAAGAAAGATTGGGAAGCGGTGTTGTCTGTAGTGCTGCCAAGGCGTCTGCCGCGTGGTAATAGAGAGGTTGGAGGTTATCATCTAATCGTCCCTGAAGCATCCCGCCAGTGGTGGCGATTTGGCCCATGATGAACCGCGACGAATACATATTCTTGTCGGGGAACTCGGTGCGCACGAGCGCGGCGATGCCCGAAACAATTGGTGCGGCCATTGAGGTTCCAGCCCAGGCGGCATACTGGTTGCCCGGCAGCGTGCTCCATATATTTACTCCCGGCGCCATTAGCTCGTATTCCACGGTCGTCTGCGGAACGTAGTCCCAATTGGAAAAGTCCGCCAGATAATCGCCCTTGGCATCCGGGTTCTGCGCCTCCGCCATCACACCGAGCACCCAGTTGTAGGCGGCTGGATAAAACGGCTGCGGCGGAAGGCCCGGCGGTTCGTCGGGGTATCCATCATTTCCCGCCGCCGCCACCAGCACGCACTGGCCAAACGCCACGGTCAGCGCATCTTCCTCCACTTGTGATTGGAAATAACCGCCGAAAGACATATTGATGACATCCGCGCCATTCGCCACGGCATAGTAAATTCCCGCCGCAATATCCGAAACGTTCAAAACTCCCGAAGATTGCGCCGCTTTGATGGCCATGATCTTCACACCATAGGCAACGCCAACCCCGCCAACATTGTCCAGGCCCGTGGCGGCAATGATTCCCGCCACGTGCGTGCCGTGCCCGTTATCGTCCGTCGGATCATTTGAACCGGTGATGGCATTGAAACCGTGCTCGCCATTTTGGCCCGTCCAAAGATTGGCCGCCAAATCCTCGTGGTTGGTGTCAATCCCGGTGTCAATGACCGCAACCACAACATCGGGACTGCCACCGGGCGGCAGCCCCTGACTTTGCAAATAAGCCCACGCATCCGGAGCGTGGATGGCCGCAAGGTGCCATTGATTGGCAAACAATGGATCAGTGGTGTCGTCCGGGAGGGCGGCCATGTGCCGGACATAATCCGGCTCGGCATATTCTATGGCCGGATCATTGGCCATCTCCTTCAGCACGTCATTCACGGTTTTGCCTTTCGGTATCATCGCCCGCTGCCACCGGGTGATGTCCGGTTTGCCAGCACGAACCATGGCCGCGCGTTTCGCTTCAGGAATGTTTCCAAACACCCGACGATTTTTGGTTAGACCGTGCCGGGTTAAAGTGTCGGCGAGCAATTTATCGTCTGTGACAGTGGCGTAACTGGCCTTCAAACGCGGCGAATCCAGTGGTGCCAGTTTGAAAAGAACGCGGTCGTTGGCGTAATCCTTCTCCGTCGGCTGCCGTTTGGCCTGCTTTTGTGCATTCCCGGCGAATGGCGAATAAGCGTGTTTCGGGATTGGCGCGTTCGGATTATAGAGAAACGGCCCATTGCGGCCCGGCTTTGGGGAACCGGCTTGCGCTGGTGAGGATTCGGCCCCGAACGTCGCCAACACAGAGGCCATTAAACAGATAAAGCAGGCAAGATTTTTAGACAGGGCCGCAATGCTTTTTTGAAGCGAAAGTGGGGAGATCATAGAATTGAATTTTTCTTAATGTTGTTCAGATGGTGATTGACTTTTTGCAACGATTTGTATTTTCAACGAAACTAGCAAGATAATTCAGACAGATAATTCGGATAAATTGAACACGCGCGACCGTTTTCCACCGCCCGCCGCCGCGCACCGGCTTGTAATGTCGCGGCGCGGCGGTGAGGAACAGGCGTTTGCGGATGGCAAGATTTTTGTCGTCGAGGGCAAAGGCAAAGTTGCGGCCTTCGCGTCCGGCGGTTTTGTGCGCTTCATCGAACACGGCAAAATCAAACGCCTCGCCCCGCGGCATCGCCGCGCCCACGACGGACGCGGATTGGTAGGTGGAGAAAATCATTTTCACACCGGCAAACCGGGATGCGGCTACGGCGCCTGCTTGCCCAAAACCTCGTTGGTGCTGCCGCGACGGTAGCCCTGTAAATCCAGCGTGACGTGGGCGTAGCCGATTTGTTTCAACGCCCCGGCGATTTTGTCCGCCACGCCGTCCGCCAGAAATTTCTGCAATTCCGCCGGGCCAACCTCGATGCGGGCAAGATGCGTGACGAGGGACGAGGGACGTGTGGCGGCGGCATTTTCACCCGTCACTTGCCACTTGTCACCGGTCACTTTCAACTCATGGTGCCGGACGCGCACATCGTGGAAGCCGAGGTCGCGCAGCGCGTATTCGGCCAGCTCGATCATCCGCAGTTTGGCCGGCGTCACCGTTTCGCCGTAGGGCACGCGCGAACTCAAGCACGCCATCTGCGGTTTGTCCGCCGTCGGCAGACCGAGCAGCGAGGACAGCTCGCGGATTTCCGCCTTCGTCAAACCCGCTTCCTTCAGCGGCGCACGCACCTGGAATTCCGCCGCCGCCTGCGCGCCGGGACGGAAATCGCCGACATCACTCGCGTTTTCGCCGTAGGCGATCACCGCGAAATTTTCCGCGCGGGCCAGCGGCGTCAGTTCCTCGAACAGCTCATGTTTGCAGAAATAGCAGCGGTTCGCCGGGTTTGCGGTGTAATTTTCGTTGGCGAATTCCTGCGTCTGGAGGACGCGGACGGGAAAGGCAAATTGCGCCGCGATGTCGAGCGCCTCCTGCAATTCACGGCGCGGCAAACTCGGCGAATCGGCAATGGCCGCCAGCGCGCGGTCGCCGAGCACCTCGTGCGCGACGCGGGCGAGAAACACCGAGTCCACGCCGCCGGAATACGCCACAAGACACGATCCGTAGCTTTTCAGCAACGTCCGTAATTTTTCCAGTTTGTTGTTTGCTTCGCTTATCACTTCAATCTTTCTGTCTGTAGGAGACGACGTGAGGAGTCTCTGACTTCTCTTTTTAATTTGAGCCTTGTCACCTCGGCTCCTACAAGGATTTGAAAAAACATCATTTCCGGCGGTCACAGACCGCCGCTACAGCTTCAAAAATCTGTTTCAACGGCACTTTTTTTTGCGCCGCCAGCTTTTTGGCGGATTCAAATTCCGGCGCGGCCTGAACCACCTTGCCACCCAGCCGGCCGATTTTCACCGTCACTTCGCCGAACGCGGTTTTCACTTCGACAAATTCCCGGCGCAACTTGCGCCGTTCGGCAATGGTTTTGCGGACACCAAACGCCGTGGTCTCGCGCAGCATCAATTCGCTGAATTTGTCCGCGTCCGTTTCCGCGCACAAAACGGTGAGTAGAACACCGGGCCGGTTTTTCTTCATCTGGATCGGCGCATGAAAAACGTCCAGCGCGCCAGCGGCCAAAGCCGTTTCGACAAAGTGGCCGAGGATTTCGCCGGTGCAGTCGTCCAAGTTCGTTTCCAACACCGCAACACGATCAGTTTCCCAATCGTGGCTCTGGATGTTGGATGTTCGATGTTGGATGTTGGATGTTTTTTTAATCCCTTTGCCCAGCACCGCTCGCAACACATTTGGCCGCGTCTGGTTTTCGCGGGTGCCGAGGCCGAAACCGATTTTTTCGGCGACGAGATTTTCCATCGCGCCGAAGCGCTCGACGAATTCGGCGAGCAGCGCAGCGCCGGTGGGCGTGACGAGTTCGTGCGGTTCCTCGCATTGCGTGAGGCCGATGCCGCGCGCGCCGAGAATCGCCAGCGTGGCCGGCGCGGGAACGGGAAAACGTCCGTGCGCACAGTGAATCCAGCCGGTGCCTTCGACGACCGGCGAGGCGAACACACGCGGTTTGCCGAGCAGTTCCAGCGCAATGGCCGCGCCGACAATGTCCACGATGGAATCCACCGCGCCGACTTCATGGAAGTGGACTTCGCCGGGCGGCAGGCCGTGGATTTTCCCCTCGGCCTCGGCGATGCGCTGGAACACGGCGATGGATTTTTGCTTCACCCAAGCGGAAAGTTTGCTGCGCGAAATGAGTTTTTTGATTTCGGAAAAATTCCGGCTGTCATCGTGCGAATGGTCGTGGTGATGCTCGTGTTCGTGATGCTGATGGCCGTGATCGTGCGCATGTTCGTGGTCAGGCTCAGGCGCGAGGTGGACATCAAATTTCACGCCGGCAATGGCGGATTTTTGCTGGCGCGAGATGTGGAGGTGATAGCCGTCGAGCTTGAGCTTTTTCAGTTCGCGTTCGAGCTGGCGCGCGTCCACGCCGAGGTCGAGCAGCGCGGCGATGAACATGTCGCCAGCGATGCCGCTGAAGAGGTCGAGGTAAAGAGTTTTCATTACAGGAGGGGAAACATTCAACATTCAACCTCCAACATCGAATGGCTTCGCCGAAACAACCATTGGTTGTTCGGTATTCGATGTTGGAGGTTGGATGTTTTTTGGTAATTCATTTTTCAGCCAAGGCGCTGATCTGGCTCGCGGCGTAGCCGGCGCCGAAGCCGTTGTCAATGTTCACCACGGTCACGCCGCTGGCGCAACTGTTCAGCATGGCGAGCAGCGCGGCGATGCCGCCGAAGCTTGCGCCGTAGCCGACGCTCGTCGGCACGGCGATGACGGGCTTGGCGACGAGGCCCGCGAGCACGCTCGGCAGCGCGCCTTCCATGCCGGCGACGGCGACGATGACGTTTGCGCTCTGGAGCAGTTCCATCCGCGCGAGCATCCGGTGCAGACCGGCCACGCCGACATCGTGAACGCGCTCGACGCGGTTGCCCATGATTTCGGCGGTGACGGCGGCTTCCTCGGCCACCGGCAAATCGCTGGTGCCGGCGCAGACGATAGCGATGAATCCGTCGCGCTTGGGCAAAGGCTTTTTCTCGATGGTCACGCAGCGGGCGAGGGGATGGTGGACGGCGAGCTTGAACTTTTTCCGCAGCGCGCGGGCGTGTTCAGCCGTGACGCGCGTGACGAGCACCGGTTGTCCGTGTTCCAAAAGTTTCGCCGCGATTTTGACAACCTGTTCCGGCGTCTTGCCGGCGCCGAAAATGACTTCGGGGAAATTTTTGCGGAGCGCGCGGTGCGTGTCCACCTGGGCAAAGCCGAGGTCGGCCACCGGTGCGGCTTGGAAGGCGCGCAGGACTTTCTCGCGCGGAATTTTTCCGGCGCG
>DMQW01000204.1:1166-3487 GCA_003455565.1 Limisphaerales bacterium | reverse complement strand
GGAGATTTCTTTCCCTGGCGGGGTAGCGGGCGTCTGACCTGGGAGATCTGGGTTGACCAGCCTGGAGAATACGAGGTGAACCTTTGCCACGCGGCTGAACCGGATGCCATCGGGCAGCAGTTGCAAATCAGCAGTGGCCAGAGCCAGCTCAGTTACACGCTGGCGATGACCCAGGGGGTCTTCGGAAAAAAAACATACGCACTGGCGCCAATCCAGGGTTCGCTGCACCTCGCCGCTGGAACCAACATCATCTCACTGAGCATCACAGATGCCCCCGCCGGGAAGGCCGTCCTCGCTTTTCGCAGTCTGGAACTGATTCCCGTCGCCGCCAAGGCGGCGATCGAGGCAGACCGACAGGAAGCCCGGCGGGTGCGGGCCAGCACGGAGTGGATGGCCAAAGCCGGCTACGGGCTGATGTTTCACTGGACGTCCCAGAGCATCGGCAAGGACGGAACACACAAGCCGTATGCGCAGGCCGTTGACGACTTTGACGTGAACCGCTTTGCGGAAATGGTGGAAGCGACGGGAGCGGGCTACGTGATTCTCACGGTTGGCCACGCCGAGTCCTATTGTCCGGGACCGATCAAAGCGTGGGAGAAATACCACCCCGGCAAGACCACTCGGCGTGACCTGATTGCCGAGATGGCCGATGCGCTCAACGCCAAAGGCATCAAGCTGATGTGCTACTTGAACGTGGCCAGTCTCACCGGATACCCGAGGGCCAGCGAAGAGGCGTTCACCCGGACCATGACCGAGGTCGTGACGGAGTTCGGCGAGCACTACAAGGAAAAGGTGGCCGGCTACTGGTTCGACTGCTGTTATCAAGCCAGAGAGAAATACCCCGACTTCTCCTTCCGCGAGTTTTTTAAGACCTGCAAAGTGGGGAACCCGAATCGCATCGTTGCGCTGAACTCCTGGATCTACCCGAACGTCTCCGAATGGCAGGAATATTGGGCCGGGGAGACGTCAGACCCGGTTGGGTTGCCAGTCAACGGCACCAACCCAAGCGGCCCCGGTCAGGGGTTGCGCTATCAGTCCTTGATAATCATGGAGCCTTACTGGGTCCAGCAGAGGACGGACATGCCCAAGCCGAAATTCAGTGCGCAAGTGCTTGGCGACTACATCAGCGGATGTATGAAGAATGGCGGCGCAGTGACGATCAATCTCGGCATCTACCAGGACGGATTGGTTGACCCAAGAGCAGTGGACGTGCTCAAAGCAGTTCGCCAACGCATCCGGAAGGAACAGCCATGAGCCAGCGGTATTCCTTGAGCAAGCCAACGATCAACCAATACAAACGACCACACGCATGAGGACAAAACAGGAAGGTTGATTCATTCATGTCCGCAACGTAATAATTGAAATCCTATGAAACGCCAAATCATACAAACCATCATTGCAACCGCTCTGCTTATGACGCCCACGCTTGTGCGTGCGGCCGAGGCAGTCCAGACCAACACGCCAGAAACCCGGCAGGAACACGACGCCCGCATGGCGTGGTGGCGCGAAGCCAAATTTGGATTGTTCGTCCACTGGGGCGTTTATTCCGTGCCTGCGGGTTACTATCATGGAAAGTCGGTGGGGGGCGGCGAGTGGATCATGCATAACTCGAAGATCCCCATGGCCGAATACCAGGCCTTCGCGAAGGAATTCAATCCCGTCAAATTTAACGCTGACGATTGGGTCAAGATGGCCAAAGACGCCGGGATGAAATACATTGTCATCACCGCGAAGCACCACGACGGCTTTGCGATGTTCGACACGAAAGCCAGCCCATGGAACATCGTGCAGGCGACGCCGTTTGGCCGTGATCCGCTCAAGGAACTCGCCGCCGCGTGCAAAAAGGAAGGCATCAAGCTCGGCTTCTATTATTCCCAGGCGCAGGATTGGAACAACGGCGGTTCATCCATGGGTGGCAAGTGGGACACGAACCAGCAACGCGACATGGACGACTACATTGACAAGATCGCCGTGCCGCAGGTAAAGGAAATCCTTTCCAACTACGGCGAATTTCCAGCCGTGCTCTGGTGGGACACGTCGGTGGACATGAACCACGAACGGGCGCAGAAACTTTATGATGTCGCCAAAGCCCTCCGCCCCAACATCATCATGAACAACCGGCTCGGGGGCGGTTTCCGGGGTGACACCGAGACGCCCGAGAACAACATCCCCGCCAAGGGGTATCCCGGGCGCGATTGGGAGACGTGCATGACCATGAACGGCACCTGGGGCTACATGCGCGATGACAACAACTGGAAATCCACGGCCACTCTGCTGCGCAACCTGATTGACATCGCCAGCAAGGGCGGCAACTACCTCCT
>DMQW01000204.1:709-939 GCA_003455565.1 Limisphaerales bacterium | reverse complement strand
AGCAAGGGCGGCAACTACCTCCTTAACGTTGGCCCCACCTCGGAGGGCCTCATTCCCCAGGCCAGCGTCGATCGGTTGGCCGAAGTTGGCAAGTGGCTGCGCGTCAACGGCGAGGCAATCTACGGCACCAGCCCGACGGTGTTTGGGGCGGAGGTGGGTGCGCTCAGCCAAACGGAAACGAATCGCAATGGCAGCCCCAAGTTCGTCGCGGCGTGGGATTGGCGTTGCAC
>DMQW01000204.1:0-485 GCA_003455565.1 Limisphaerales bacterium | reverse complement strand
GCGGCGTGGGATTGGCGTTGCACAACCAAGCAGCCGGGGAAACTTTACATTGAAATCTTCAAATGGCCGGCCGGACAAATCCAACTGCCCGCCGTCAAAGGCGAAATCACCAAGGCTTACCTGCTCGCGGACGCCAAACATAGCGCGCTGAAATTCCAACAGACCGCGCAGGGAGTAACAATACAATTGCCGGAGAAAGCTCCCGATGCGATTGCCTCCGTGCTGTGCTTGACAGTCAATGGCGAACTTGCAGCAGCCGACAAGACGCCGTAACGAGCGCGAGACAGAGGATGAGTTTGGGGTTCATTGAGTAATTGTCACTCTGACCCAAAATTCAACCAGTCCGTTCATTTTGCCGATGATGAAAATTTGAAATAGCACTGAAAATCCGCCGGAAAATAATTACAATCGAGTTCATCCAATAAAAAGCGACAAATTATGAAGACAATTCTGCGATCAATTCTCTGGTTCGCCCTCGCGTTGCC
>DMQW01000128.1:4788-10307 GCA_003455565.1 Limisphaerales bacterium | reverse complement strand
TTCTTCGATGGTGTAGAACAGCTTCAAAATTTCTTCGTCCGTGCCGCGCGTGGTGCCGCCGGTGTCCTTGGCCTTGGACTTGGCAGCGGTCTTGTCGCGATGATCCAAAAATGAGAGCGCGCGGAAGAACGTCGTCGTCAAAAATTTCCGGCGGCGTTTTTTGCGGTCGAGATAAATATAAAGCAGATCGCTCGTGTCGAACTGCGCTTCATACCACGAACCACGGTCCGGAATGACGCGGAAGCTGTGGAGTGTCTTGCCGTTGGGATGTTGCGTGGCCTCGAACGCGATGCCCGGCGAGCGGTGCAACTGCGAGACGACGACGCGTTCCGCGCCATTGATGACAAACGTGCCTTGCGGCGTCATCAGCGGGAGTTCGCCCATGAAAACTTTTTCTTGTTTGCCACCCTTGCCCTCGTCCTTGAGCATGAACGTGACGTAAAGCGGCGCGCCGTAGGTCAGGCCTTCGCGCAGACATTCGAGCCAGTCAATTTTCGGCGCGCCGATTTCGTAGGAATCGTAACTCAGCTCACATTTATCATCGTAGCTCTTGATGGGAAACACTTCGCGGAATACGGATTCCAGCCCGACATCTTTCTGGCGCTTGGACGAAGTCAGATCGGCCTGCAAAAATTCCGCGTAGGAATTCGTCTGCAACTCGATCATGTTCGGCGGGACGATGATTTCCTTGATTTTGCCGAAATTGATACGTTCTGTGGCTCGCGATGGCATTTTAAACTTTCTGTTGGGCACGGCAACACGCCGCACCGGGATTTCTATTCAACGACACAAGGCAAACCCGCCGCGTTCAAACGGCCAGCTTGCCAACCTGCAACCAGCTATTATTCTACCGATTCTAAAATTATCAAATTATCCCGCATATCGCAGGTGGAAAAGGGCGACGGCCTGAAGCCGCCGCCCAAAAAAGACCGAATTACTTGATTTCGACCTTGGCACCCGCTTCTTCGAGCCTCTTCTTGGCCGCGTCGGTGTCCGCCTTGTTGGCGCCTTCGAGCACCGGCTTCGGAGCGCCTTCAACCAAAGCTTTCGCTTCGGCAAGACCCAAACCGGGCTTCACTTCGCGAACAGCTTTGATCGCCGCGATCTTCTTGTCCGCCGGAACGGAAACGAGAATCACGTCAAAAGTGTCTTTCGCCGCGTCGGGTGCAGCCCCAGCAGCCGGAACGCCAGCAGCCGCAGCCGCGACGGGTGCAGCGGCAGAAACGCCCCATTTGGTTTCCAGTTGTTTCACCAAGTCAGCGGCTTCGATAACCGTCAACTTGCTCAATTCTTCTATTAAGTTTGCAATGTCAGCCATATTATTTTTCTTTCGGTCGTCTCGTCGTCCGCCTCGGCCTCGGCGCATTTCAGTTCACGGCCCGTGAACCGACGATTTACGTTGTTTGTTGTTGGTTTGTTTCTCCGATTTAAAATCTCAAATCGGAAATTGTTATTCGGCCTTCTCGGCCTTCGCTTTGATAACCTGGGCGAGCTGCGTCGCCGGCGTGTTGATCAAGGTCACGAGCTGCGTCGCCGGCGCGTTGAACAGGCCCAGCAGCTTGGCGCGCAACACATCGAGGCTCGGCAGATCCGCAAGCGCGATAATCGACGCCACTTCCAGCCGCTGGTTGTTCAGATAGCCGAACTTCAATTTCAGTTTGTCGAATTCCGCCGCGAAATTTTTCAACGTCTTCGCCGCCGCAGAAATATCTTTCTGGCCGGTCACGACGGCCATCTGTCCGGTGAGCGAACCGTTCAAATCCGTCACGCCCGCTTCCTGGGCGGCGACCCGGAAGATGGTGTTTTTCACCACATGAACTTCCGCGCCCACACCGGTCAGACGTTTGCGCAGTTCGGTGAAGTGCGAAACCTTCAAACCTTGATAACCGATCACGATGAAGAACGGCGAGGCGTTCAACCGGGCGACGTATTCACCCGTCAATAATTTCTTTTCAGCACGCATGGCTCAAATCCTTTTTAGTTGGTTGAAAATTCACGGACATCCACGCGGACAGGCGGACTCATCGTCGCCGAAATCGTGCATGAATTCATGTAGGTTCCCTTGACGCTGTTCGGGCGCGCCTTCGCCACGGCCTCAATGACGGCACGGGCATTTTCCTCAATCTGTTCCGGCGCGAACGAAGCCTTGCCCACGACGACGTGAACATTGCCCGCCTTGTCAATCTTGAATTCGACGCGGCCAGCTTTGACTTCTTTCACCGCTTTCGCCGTGTCTTCCGTGACTGTGCCGGTCTTCGGGTTCGGCATCAAGCCGCGCGGTCCAAGAACCTTGCCGAGCTTGCGGACTTCGATCATCGCTTCCGGCGTGGCCACGGCCACATCGAAATCGGTCCAGCCGCCGTTGCACTTGGCGATCATGTCTTCAAAGCCGACAAATTCTGCGCCCGCCGCCTTGGCCGCATCCGCCGCCGAACCTTTGGCAAAAACCAGCACGCGCACGTTCTTGCCGCTGCCGTGCGGCAGCGGAACTGTGCCGCGAACCATCTGGTCGGACTGCTTCGGATCCACGCCAAGGCGGAACGCGAGGTCAATCGTCTCGTTAAATTTGGCTTTGGGGAATTTGGCGAGGACGCCGACGGCATCCTTCAACGGATAGGCTTTCTTGCCATCCACCACTTCCAGGGCTTTCTTGAATCGTTTACTGGGCATTATTTTTGGTGCGGTGCAAGCGAATCAAAAGATTCTCCCGCGATTATTTTTATTATTAGCCGACAACTTCAATTCCCATGCTGCGCGCGGTGCCAGAAATGATCCGGACGGCGGCTTCTTCCGTGGAATAATTCATGTCCTTGGACTTCATTTTAATGATGTCCAAAATCTGCTTGCGCGTCACCTTGCCAACCTTGTCCTTGTTCGGAACTTTCGAGCCAGCCGTGATGCCGGCGGCTTTTTTTAACAAGATGGACGCGGGCGGCGACTTGGTGATGAACGTGAACGACTTGTCCTGGAATACCGTGATGACCACAGGAATCACCAGGCCGGCATCGTTTTTGGTCACCGCATTAAATTCTTTGCAGAACGCCATGATGTTGACGCCATGCTGACCGAGCGCGGGGCCGACGGGCGGCGCGGGGTTGGCTTGTCCGCCCGGAATCTGCAACTTGATCTGTCCTGTGATTTTCTTCGCCATATAAATTATTATGCTTTTTCAACCTGCCAGTATTCGAGTTCCACCGGCGTATTCCGTCCAAAAATATTGACCGTGACCTTGAGCTTGCCGCGTTCCGGATCAATTTCTTCAATGACGCCGCTGAAATTGAGAAACGGTCCGTTGTTGATCTTGATCGTTTCGCCCACCGCAAAATTGACCTTCGGTTTTTCCGTTTCTTCCGAGGCGGAAATCTGCACCTTGATGGCTTCAACTTCATCCGCCGGCGTGGGTTGTGGCGGGTCGCTCAAGAAACCAATGACGCCCTGCGTTTCACGGATGAAATACCACGGCTTTTCAATGATGCGGTTCTCTTCATCGAGCAAAACCATGTCCACAAAAACATAGCCCGGCCACAGCTTGCGGCTGGACACGGTCTTTTTCTGGTTGCGCACTTCGACGACTTTTTCAATCGGAACCAGGACTTCTTTGACGTAGTCCTGCATCTCGTCGGTCTTGACGCGCTTTTCAATGCTGTCCTTGACCTTGTTTTCCTGGCCGGAAAGCGTCTGGATGATGAACCATTGGTTGCGCATGAAATTTTAGTGAATAAAAATGTAAAACAGAACGCGATCCACCAGCACGATAAACCCGCCGAGCAACGCAATCATGACGAGGATCAGCGCGGTGGAACCTTTCAGTTCCTCCCAGTTTGGCCAGGCGCACTTCTTAAGTTCTTCACGCGTTTCCGACACGTAAACTGCGAGGCGTTGGATTTGTCCCTGCCACCAAAGGTAGCCAAAGACAGCCCCAATCACCACCGCCCAAATTCCAATATGTATCCAGTCGTTCACAAAAATATATCTGGCGGAGAGGGAGGGATTCGAACCCCCGTTGGGCTTTCGCCCAAAGCGGTTTTCAAGACCGCCGCGATAGACCACTCTGCCACCTCTCCAAGTTCGCAGACTGGCACGGCGTGAAGGACTTGAACCTTCAACCAACGGTTTTGGAGACCGCTACTCTACCAATTGAGCTAACGCCGTAACCGTCGAATCTTATTATTTCTACGGACAAAAAGGGAGCACGGAGGTTCTGACTCCGCGCTCCCGAAACTATTCCGCCCTTAGGCGACGACTTCCGAAACACGACCGGCACCAATGGTGCGGCCACCTTCGCGGATGGCGAAGCGCTGACCTTTTTCCATCGCGACCGGCTTCTGCATTTCAATGTCCACCGAGACATTGTCGCCGGGCATGACCATCTCAACGCCCGTCGGCAAAGTCAATGTGCCAGTGACATCGCTGGTGCGGAAGTAAAACTGCGGACGGTAGTTCGTAAAGAATGGCGTGTGACGGCCACCCTCATCCTTCGAGAGGACGTAAACTTCCGCCTTGAATTTCGTGTGCGGCTTGATCGAACCCGGCTTGGACAGAACCATGCCGCGTTCAACTTCTTCCTTCTTCGTGCCGCGCAGCAGAACGCCGACGTTGTCGCCCGCGCTGGCGGAATCGAGCAACTTGCGGAACATTTCGATGTCCGTCGCCACCGTCTTGCGCGTTTCGCGCAAACCGACGATTTCGACTTCTTCCATTTTCTTGAGGACGCCACGTTCCACACGACCGGTCACGACCGTGCCGCGACCTTCAATGTTGAACACATCTTCGACGCACATCAGGAACGGCTTGTCCACTTCGCGCACCGGGTCAGGAATGAACGTGTCCAGCGCCTCGAGCAAGTCGGCAATCGCCTTTTCGCCTTCAGGCTTGCCGGCCAGCGCGGCGGTGGCGGAGGCACGGATAATCGGCGTCGTGTCGCCGGGAAAACCATACTTCGTGAGCAGCTCACGGATTTCCATTTCGATCAACTCGAGCAGGTCGGCGTCAGCGAGGTCAACCTTGTTCAAGCAGACGATGATGCTCGGCACACCGACTTGACGGGCGAGCAGGATGTGCTCACGCGTCTGGGGCATCGGGCCGTCCGCCGCGCTCACCACAAGAATCGCACCGTCCATCTGCGCCGCACCGGTGATCATGTTTTTGATATAATCAGCGTGGCCGGGACAGTCAACGTGCGCGTAATGGCGCTTCGCGCTTTCATATTCGACGTGCGAAACGGCAATGGTAACAGTCTTCGTCTCGTCACGAACCGTCCCGCCTTTGGTGATGTCTTTGTATTCGACCATCGGAGCCAGACCTTTACGGTGCTGCACCGCGACGATGGCGGCGGTCAGGGTGGATTTGCCGTGGTCAACGTGGCCGATGGTGCCGACGTTCACATGCGGTTTCGTTCTTTGAAATTGCTCTTTGGCCATTTTATTTCCTGGGTTGCTTGTCTCGGTTGCTGCGTTTGTTTTCTTAAATGGAGCCCATGATCAGGATTGAACTGATGACCTCGTCCTTACCAAGGACGT
>DMQW01000128.1:0-4727 GCA_003455565.1 Limisphaerales bacterium | reverse complement strand
GTGCTCTACCAACTGAGCTACATGGGCATCCAAAAATTATTCGTTCAAACCCGACCGTAAAACGACAAAAAACCAACCCTCTCGACTTTTCTTTCGAATTTAGAGAGGGGGTCGAATTGAATTTTACGGCTCTGACTTGAACAAGTTAGCAACTGCATTTTTACTGTCAATAATTTTTTTATTTTTCTTTTGGTCAAGAATCTGCCGGGCACGCGCCAAAGACGCCTCCATGTCGCCGTAAACATTCTCAAAACCGATCCGATCCAAAAATCCCGCCCGCGTCAGCGCAAACAACGGCTGCGAATGTGGCCCGCACAAAACCAGCTCCTTCCGCTGCAACTGTAATTTCTCCAGCAAATCTCGAAGCCGCAGGAAATACAGACATGTCATATCTTCTCAAGGCGGCCCAGCAGCCGCAGCAGACCGTCCAAAATTGTCAGCGGATGCGGCGGGCATCCCGGCACGAACAAATCCACGGGCACGACGGAACTCGCGCCGTTCAGAATTTGCGGATGACCGACGAACGGCCCGCCCGCAATCGCACACGCGCCGACCGCGATGACAATTTTCGGCGTAGGCACTGCATCGTAAGTTTTGCGTAAAGCGAGTTCCATGTTGCGGCTCACGCAGCCGGTGATGAGCAGGCCGTCCGCGTGGCGCGGCGACGCCACAAATTGGATACCGAAGCGGCTGAGATCCCACCCGATGGTGCCCAACACGTTCGTGTCGGCCTCGCAGGCACCACAACCGCCCGCGCTCACCTGGCGGAGACGCAGCGAACGACCAAAGAGTTTGCGAAGTTTCTCGTCGAGGGCGGCAGCGAGACGGATCTGTTCCTTTCCCGACTCACCCAGCACGAGGTCTTCGCGACGACGCACGGCCATGCGATGGTCGCCGGTCTGAGTGATGGCACCCTGCGGACAAACTTCCACACAGGCGGCGCAAAAGATGCAGCGACCGAGATCGAGTGCGACGGGTTTTCCCGGCGGGCGGGTGATGGCCTGGGTCGGGCACACGGGCACGCAATCGTTGCAGCCTTCGGCACATTTTGCGGCATCCACCTTGAGAGCACCGCCGTGGCGGTCAGGCAGGGCGGGAGCCGGGCCTTTGGGGTAGGCCATCGTTTCGCAGCCGCGCTTCAGGCGATGGACAATGGTATCAAAGACAAACATGGTGTTTGGGCGGCGTCATAAATCAAAACCGCAGTAGGAGAGGCTGAAGCTTTTGTTGCAGATCGGAAAATCCGAGATGGCTGTGCCACGCAAGGCCAGCGTCATCCCGATCCAGTTGTGGAACGAAGGATCGATGATCTTGTAGCGGCGAAAGCGTCCGGCTGCGTCGGTCAAAGCGACATGGCAAACTTCGCCGCGCCAGCCTTCGACGAGTGCTACGGCAAATGTTTCGGGTGCGGGAGGCGCAAGTTCACTGCGCATGTCGCCATCGGCGGGAGCGACAAGTTGTTCGCGGAGGTATTCTCCGGAGCGCTGGATTTCCAGCGAGCGCACGCGGGCGCGGGCGAAGACATCACCGCTGGGCCACACGGCCACCGGAGCCTGGGCAAAACGGTGCCAGCCCGCCGGATGATCGTAACGCACGTCGCGCACCAGGCCGCAGGCGCGCGCCGCCGGGCCGACCAGCCCGATTTCGGCGGCTTGCGCAGGAAAGACAATGCCGACGTTTTCAAAACGCGCGCGGACGGATGCGGCGTCCCAGAACCACGCGACGGCCTGCTCGGTGTCGGCGAGCGCGGTTTTCAGGCGCTCGATTAATTGCGCTGCGCGGGCCGGTTCGAGATCGTGACGACAACCACCGGGGCGCACGAGACCGCGCCCGAAGCGATTGCCACAAATCAGCGCGGTGAGATTGAGAAAGTCGCCGCGAATTTTGCCGCACGCCGACGAAGTGGGTAGAAACGCGACGTCGCCAGCCAGCGCGCCCATGTCGCCGGTGTGGTTGGCCAGGCGTTCGAGTTCGAGCGCAATTGCCCGCAGCCATTGCGCGCGCAACGGAGCCTCGGTCCCGGCGAGCGCTTCCATGACGGTCGCATGTGCGGTGGCGTGAGCGATGGTGGTGTCGCCCGCCACCGTTTCCATCTGGCTCATGGTTGCGCGATGCGGACCGCTGGTGAGCGCCTCCTCAACCCCGCGATGCTGATAGCCAAGGGCGATTTCGAGATGCAGCACTTCCTCGCCGGCACATTGAAACCGGAAATGGCCCGGCTCAATGATGCCGGCATGCACGGGGCCGACTGCGACTTCGTGAACCTCGCCGCCCTCCACGCGGAAAAATTCGCCATTGGCGGGCGCGTTGCCGTTGCTGCGCCGCACGGGTTTGAGCCACGGATGACCTTCGGGAGTGAGTCCGTGTTGCTCCCAAACTTCGCGCTCGAACAAGTGCGCCTGCGGATGCGTCACGGTGAGCGATGGATAACTGCCGGTGAACGGCGCGCTGCGGCCGACGGCGAGGGTGTTGTCGGCGTCAAAGGCCAGCACAGCGACGAGGCATGTGCCTGAACCTTCCGGCACGCCGAACCATGCGCAAAGGCGCGCGCCGCGATTCAACTCAGTCGCCGTGGCGCGAACAAACTCCGCCGCCGGCCACGCGGGCACGTCCGCCCAGAGGATGCTGGTGGCGTTGGCCAAGAGGGCAAATTCAAGACTTGGATTCATCATTCAATCATGCGGCGGAACCGGGCTGCGAAGACACCGACCCCGCGATTTTCGGTTCCGCAGTTGGATCCGATGAATACCTGTTCAACCGCCCCATGGCCAGCAGAATTCCGTGCAGCAGCGCGTGCGGATTCGGCGGGCAGCCGGGAATGTAAACGTCCACCGGAATCACTGCGTCCACCGCGCCGCAGGTGGCGTAGTTCACGCCGAAAATGCCGCCGCTGCAACCGCACGCGCCGACGGCGACAACGAGGCGCGGGTCAGGCGTGGCGGCGTAGGTTTTTTTCAGCGCGAGTTCCATGTTGCGCGTCACCGGGCCGGTCACGAGCAGCATGTCGGCGTGACGCGGAGAGGCGACGAAATGGATGCCGAAGCGTTCGAGATCATAGACCGGGCTGTTGAGGCCGTGGATTTCGACTTCGCAGCCGTTGCACGAGCCGGCGTCCACTTCGCGGATGTGGAGCGAGCGGCCCAGCACGGACTGGATGCGCGCCTGGAGTTCCTGACCCACGGCGGTGATGGCTTCGGCGCTCGTGGCCGCCGGTGATGCTTCCAGCAAATGTTGGTGCGTGCCGTTTTCATTCAACTGATACCGGGCGGTGTGACACAAACTTTCGCGGGAGCGGGCGGCGAGTTCGCACTGCGGGGTCATGCGGATGGCCGGGTCAACATCGGCGCACAGGCCGCAAAAAATACATTTGCCCAGATCGAGCGTGGCGGTGCGGGTGGCGGCGGGCGGGCCGGCCTCGTCGCGGCACTCGATGGCACCGGTGGGACAGACGGCGACGGCGGGGCGGGCGTCCTTCCAGTTGGCCCAGTCAATCTCCGGCTTGCCGCGCGCGCGCCGGGAGACTTCCGCCGGCGTGTCAGGATAGCTCGTGGTGACGACACCGACTTTCAGACTTTGACGAAGGGTTTCAAACATGGTCAGCGGTCCGTCCCCGAGTAGGACAGGTTGAAGCTTTTGTTCACGACCGGGAAATCCGGAATGATGTTGCCCATGATGGCCTCGCTCAACGCCGGCCAGTTTTGCAACGACGGGTCTTTGACTTTGCAGCGCGTCAGCCGGTTGCCGGGTGCGGTATGAATCCAGTGGAAAATTTCGCCGCGCCAGCCTTCGACGTAGCCCAGCGCCACGCGGTCGGGCGGCACTTCGCCCACCTCCCTCGCGATCGGGCCATGCGGCAGCTTCGCCAGCACCTGGCGGATAATGGCGAACGATTGGAAGATTTCTTCGCGGCGCACGACCATGCGGTGTTGCACGTCGCCCACGGTGAAGACGGGCACGGTGAATTGCACCTGGTCGTAAAAATCATCCGGGAAATCGCGGCGCAGGTCGTGGTCGAAGCCCGAGGCGCGTCCGGCAATGCCCACCACGCCGAGGTCGCGCGCGACTTTAGGCGTCAGCACGCCGGTGGTTTCCAAACGGTCGCGCAGGCCCGAGTTGCCGCGAATCAGCTCGACCAAATCCCGGCACTGGCGCTCGAGGTCGTCCACGAGCTGGGCGAGGAGGCCGAGTTGTCCGGCGTCGAAATCAAAGCGCACACCGCCCAAGCAGGCCATGCCGCGCAACAGGCGGTTGCCGGTGAGTTCCTCGTTCACGCGCAGGATACGTTCCTTGAGGCGCATGGCGTGCATGTGCGCGGTGACGAACGCCACGTCGGTGCAGATCGCGCCGAGGTCGGCGATGTGGTTGTAGAGGCGCTCCAGTTCGAGGCAAATCGTGCGTAGCGCCCGGGCGCGCGGTGGCGCTTCGACCCCGGCGGCGCGCTCGATGGCGTGGCAGAAGGCCGTGGCGTGCGCGAAGCCCGAGTCGCCGGAAATGTTTTCGGCCAGACGAACGCCGTGCGCGAGGGGCAGGCTCTCAAACAGTTTTTCAATACCTTTGTGGACGTAAAACATGCGGAGCTGCAGGTAGAGCACCGGCTCGCCCGCCACGCTGAACAGAAAATGCCCGGGCTCGATGATGCCCGCGTGAACCGGCCCGACCGGCACCTGTCTCTTATACACATCCGACGCCGCCGACGCTCTACTCTGTGTAGATCTCGGTGGTCGCCG
>DMQW01000266.1:4322-8744 GCA_003455565.1 Limisphaerales bacterium | reverse complement strand
GACCGCGCCGATTATTTCATCCGCAAAAAAGTCTATCACGGCCAGGACCTCGTGCCGCGCCCGCGCCGGCTCGCGCTGATGAACCTGTTTCTGCACGGCGTCGAACCGCACATCGCGCTCGGCGACACCATTTACGAACCGGATCGCGGCGACCGTTTCGATTGCGTCCTCACCAATCCGCCCTTCGGCACCAAGGGCGCGAATCAGGCGCCCGACCGCGACGACTTCACCATCGAGACCAGCAACAAGCAGCTCAATTTCGTCCAGCATGTCCTCACCATTCTCAAGCCGGGTGGACGCGCCGCGCTGGTGCTGCCGGATAACTGCCTGTTCGAGGGCAAAGCCGGCGAGGTGTTCGAGATCCTCATGCAGGACTGCAACCTGCACACCGTCCTGCGCCTGCCGCGCGGCACGTTCACACCTTACAGCCAGGGCGTGAAAGCCAATGTCATCTTCCTCCAGAAAGGCAAGCCCACGGAAAACGTCTGGATTTTCGACGCGCGCTCCAACGTGCCGGGCATCACCAAAAAAGACCGTCCGCTCACGGCGCACCACTTTGAAGAATTTGAAAAAGCCTACGGCAAAGACCCGAACGGCCTGAGCAAACGGACCGATGGCGGCGAGACCAGACGCTTCCGCAAATTTCATATCTCTGACATCAAGGAACGCGGTTACAAGCTGGACGTAACGTGGCTCAAGGACGACTCGCTGGAAGACAGCGACGAACTGCCCGAACCGCAGGACCTCGCCAGCGAAGCCATCACCGAACTGGAATCCGTCGTGGATAATTTGCGCGAAATCATCACGCTGCTGGAAAAAGAAGAAGGCGTGGAGAAATGAGCGACGATCAATTCATCTTCGTAGCAGCCGAGGTAACGAGGCTCATTTCAATTTCGGGTTTTCAGTTAGAGCCTCCTCACGTCGGCTGCTACAATCCGATGGAGAACTTTGAAAAATGAAACCAGTTTCAAAGAAAACAACGGTCGTTCGCAAAACGGGACTTTCCGGTTACGCGCCCTTTCTCGGCGCGGTGAAAAATCGCATTCGCGCCGCGCAGGTCAAAGCCACGCTCGCGGCCAACGCGGAACTCATCCATCTCTACTGGGATATTGGGCGTGCCATCGCCGCCATGCAGGAAAAGGAAGGCTGGGGCGCAGGTGTCATTCCCCGGCTCGCGCGGGACATTGCGAATGATATGCCGGAGGTGAAGGGGTTTTCGGAACGGAATATTGGCTACATGATCCGCTTTGCCAACGAGTATGGGGCGCGGCCAATTTTGCAACAGCCTGTTGCAAAATTGGCCGGTAATCAAATTGGGCAACGACCGGTTGCCCAATTGCTTCCCTCTGAAGAAGTGCCGCAAGCTGCGGCACAATTTACGCCGGATTCAATTTTGCCACAGGCTGTGGCGAAATCAGCCCGTGCCGACGATCTCGTAATTTTGCAACAGCTTGTTGCAAAATTACCGTGGGGTCAAAATGTGCTCCTGCTAGATAAGGTCAAAGACCTCCGCGCCCGGCTCTGGTATGTGCAGCAGACCATCACACATGGCTGGTCGCGCAGCATTCTTGCACTCCAGATTGACAGCCGGGCCTATGAACGGCGCGGCAAGGCCGTCCATAATTTTCACGCCACGCTCCCGCCGCCGCAATCCGACCTCGCCGCGCAGGTGTTGAAAGACCCGTATATCTTCGACTTCCTCACGCTCGCCGAGCCGTTCCATGAGCGCGAACTGGAACTGGCGCTGCTCGGTCAGGTGCAAAAATTCCTCCTCGAACTTGGGCAGGGCTTCGCTTTCGTCGGACGGCAGTATCACCTTGAAGTTGGCGAAGATGATTTTTATCTCGATCTCCTGTTTTATCATCTGCGGCTGCGCTGCTTTGTGGTCGTGGATTTGAAACGCGGGCCGTTCAAGGCCGAGTATGCGGGCAAGATGAATTTTTACTGCAACGTGGTGGACGACCGCCTGCGCCACGCGGACGACCAATCCACCATTGGCCTCATTCTTTGCCAGGACAAGAACCGCATCATTGCCGAATACGCGCTCAAGGGCGTGAAGAAAGCCATCGGCGTTTCCGAATACGAACTCACCCGCGCGCTGCCGAAAAAATTCCGCTCCAGCCTGCCCACCGTGGAGCAGATGGAAACCGAACTCGCCCGCCTCACCGCGCCGCCAGTGTCAAAAGGCAAGGGGAGGAAGAAATGAGAGATGGCCAATCCATTCCCGTAGCAGCCGAGGTGACGAGGCTCATTTCAATTTCGGATTTTCAGTCAGAGCCTCCTCACGTCGGCTGCTACGAAGGCGATGGAGGCGTGGAGAAATGAGCGACGAGCTACCAAAAGGTTGGACGGAGATTACGCTTCAAGATGCCGGAGCTTGGCGAAGCGGTGGAACTCCGTCGCGTCAGAGAAAAGAGTTCTTTGGCAAAGGGGTTCCGTGGGTAAAAAGTGGCGACTTGCCGGATGGTCCTATTCTGAAGACGCAGGAAGAAATCACGAAGCTTGGTTTGGAAAACTCTGCCGCAAAGCTGATGCCAGCGGGAACAATCTCAATGGCGCTCTATGGTGCCACGATTGGAAAACTAGGCTTGATGACTTTTCCGGCGGCAACAAATCAAGCATGTGCAAATGTTATTCCCGACACGCGCTTGGTTGAACCACAGTTTCTTTTCAACTACCTGTTTTCTGAACGGCGGAATTTTATTGAGCAAGGGCAAGGCGGAGCACAGCCAAACATCAGTCAGGAAATCGTTCGTTCACATCCGTTCCCGCTCGCCCCGCTCGCCGAGCAGCGGCGGATTGTGGCGAAGCTGGAGAGGCTGTTGGGCCAGGTGGATGCCTGCCAGCAGCGGCTGGAAAAACTGCCGATGCTGCTCAAACGCTTTCGCCAATCCGTCCTCGCCGCCGCCTGCTCCGGCCGCCTCACCGCCGATTGGCGGGAGGAAAATGATTGCACCGAGGACGCGGACGAATTGCTCAATCGGATGAAATTGGAACGCCGCGAACGCTGGGCAATAGAAAATGGAAACCGCAAGTATCGCGAAGCTGACCCGGTTGCGGACGAAGATTTGCCGACAGTGCCAGAGACTTGGCGATGGACAAACTTCGATCATTGCGCTTGGGAAATCACAGTCGGCCACGTCGGGCCAATGAAAGACCGCTACGTTGAGAAGGGCGTTACATTTCTCCGCTGCCAAAATGTCAGACCGCTGAAATTCGACACTGATGGACTCGTTCACATTCCGGCAGATTTTCATAAACAACTCTCCAAGTCGGAATTGTTGGGCGGAGAAATTTTAGTTGTGCGGTCAGGAGCTAACACTGGCGATTGTTGTGTCTTCCCACGCAGCCTCGGAGCGGCGAATTGTTCTGACTTGGTAATTACTCGTCCACTGTCCGGCCTGTCTTCTGAATACGGCGCGCTCTACGTCAATTCACCGGCTGGGCAGGCGTTGCTCACGCTTCATCAAACCGGCATCGCGCAACCGCATTTCAACATTGGTGCAATGCGCGTCAAAGCGTTTCCATTGCCACCGCTGGCCGAGCAACAGGAAATCGTGCGGCGAGTGGCGGGCCTGTTCGCGCTGGCCGACCAGCTAGAGATGCGGCTGGCGCAGGCGCGCGGGCAAGTGGCCAAGCTCACGCCGGCCCTCCTCGCCCGCGCCTTCGCCGGCCAACTCGTCCCCCAAAACCCTAAAGACGAACCGGCGTCAGCCTTGCTGGAACGCATCAAAGTGAGAGCGTGAGCATGCACACTAACTTTTCTCGACATGCCTACGAGCGCGTGCTGGAACGGCTGACGATGGAGCTGGATGAGGTTGCCGATCTGCTGGATTGGGATCTGGCGGTAAAAATCGGTGACGAGAAAGGGACCAGACGCATTCACCGGCTTTTCTACAGCCACGACGACCGCCAGTATTTTGTCGCCATCCAGGATGAGAAAACCAAAACCGTCGTGACCATTCTGCCCGTGGATTATTACGAGACGCTGGTTGCGAAAATTCCTCGGCCGTCATTGGTAGAGGCCGAACGACTGGTTTCATGCCCGCCCGAAGCGAAACCAAAAAAAGTTGTTACGGCTCCAGCCGATGTCCCGGGCAAGCCGAAGGTTCCCCGCTCGTTTAAGATCCAAGTCACTTTCGTGAACCTGCACCGAGGATCAAGAACTGTGAGTCTGGGTTCATGGCCCGCAGAAAGTCATGGCGGCTCGATTGCCCGGTTGCTTCAAGATACGCAGTTCTTTGAAGCCATGCGAAACAGAGTGAATGAAGAAATACAGCCCGATGAATATGCGGCGGGGCTGCTTATTCGCCTTGGAAAAAGAGGAGAAGAGGTCTGGGTAAATATCGAGGACGAGGGTTCTGAACCGATTCGGCTGCCGGCGGAAGCATCAAACTTATGAACTGCTTTTCTCTGTATGTC
>DMQW01000266.1:0-4153 GCA_003455565.1 Limisphaerales bacterium | reverse complement strand
CTGTATGTCTGCCGAGCGGTGCGCCGGTCCGCTCCGGCCGACCAGCTTGCAGCGCGGCTGGGTGCTCCGCCTCCGCTGCCACTGGAGTTAAATCGCAAGCCATCGCCTATGCGTCAGTTCCTCGCCATTCTGCTGAGCCTGTGCCTCGGACTATTTTTGGCCGATGCAGCCATTTCCTTGGTGGATGACTCCGTCGCGCTCTGTTGGGGTATTCATATTCTTTTAGTCATCAGGTTAATCGTAGGACTGCTCGCCGTTCTCGTGGCGTTGGTCGTTTATATTCTCATGGCCCTCACACCCGCCATCCCCAAGTGGTTTTTCGTTCCGCTTGCCCTCTTCTATCTGGCAGCTCAACTGGTCGGTGTTCCCATGTTCCTTCTTTGCTCCGGTCAGATGCAGCTGATAGCCTGGATCTTCTCCGTCGTTCAAGCCGGCTTCGGCTTTTGGATTCTGAACCGGGCCCAGCACGGCTTGAAATTCGGCTGGCCGCTGGTGCCGCTGGGCCGGTTGGGAAGCCAGCGATTCAGTTGGCGCAACCTGATTGGATTCTCACTGGCAAATATTTTCGGGTTGCTGCCCGCAGTGCTGATTTACCTTTTCTTTTGCACAGCCGGGCTCATTGATCACTTCACCGATGGCTTCATGACGTTGCATCCGGGTGGTTTCACGGTGCAGGTGAAAAAATATGTCCGTGACGACGGCAAGACGATCCAGCTGTTTCCGATGTCCCACGTTGCCGAGGCGGACTTCTACCGGGACATTTCGCAAACCTTCCCGACGAACTCGTTGATTTTAATGGAAGGCGTCACGGACGAAAAGCATCTCCTAAAACATAAAATCAATTATAAACGCATGGCCAATGCGCTGGGGCTGGCCGAGCAACACGAAAAGTTTGAACCCACCCGCGGCGAAATAGTGCCGGCAGATATTGATGTGGACCAGTTCACCACCACCACGCTTGATTTGCTCAATCTGGTTATCCTCATTCATACTGGTGGCATGGACGCCGGGACGATCCAGAAGCTGATGCAATACTCGACGGCACCCAATTTTCAGGAACAGCTCCTCAATGATCTGCTGCGGAAGCGCAATCAGCATCTGCTGGAACAGATTCAGAGTCATCTACCCGAAACGGAGCACATCATCGTGCCGTGGGGAGTGGCGCACATGCCCGGAATTGCGAAGGAAATTCAAAAGGCCGGCTTCCGGCTGGAGGAAACCAAGGAATATGTGGTGATCCGGTTCCGTTCCGCTGGAGACAAAAGTAAGAGCGCTGGAAATGAAGGAGCTTATGGAAAACCGAAATGAGTTTGCCGCCAGCGTTCCGCCCTTTCGGGGCGCGGAGATTTGTTTAGTTCGACCAACCCGTGGCTCGGCGCGGTGCGCCTCACCCCGACTATCACATGGCGGGCTTTCAGCCCGCAAACAAGGCACGCGTCTCTGCGCGCACGGCCTGGCCGCGATGGCGACAGTCGGTTTTGAAATCGGTTGAAAGGAATCCCAGATGAAGAAAACCACGTTTCCCTTGTCGCAAGTCTATCGGCTGCTCGAACCCGGACCGGTCGTGCTGGTCACGACGGCCCGCGCCGGGCGGGCGAACATCATGACCATGTCGTGGCATACGATGATGGAATTCGAGCCGCCGCTCGTAGGTTGCGTGATCAGCAACCGGAACTACTCGTTTGAAACCTTGAAGGCGACCAGGGAATGCGTGATCAACATCCCGACGGTGGAGCTGGCGGAAAAGGTGGTGGGCTGCGGGAACACTTCGGGACGACGGGTGGACAAGTTCAAGGCCTTTGGTCTCACGCCCGTGGTCGCCGCGTGCGTCAAGACCCCGCTCATCGCCGAGTGTTATGCCAGTCTGGAATGTAAGGTCGTTGATGGGAAGCTGGCCGCCAAATACAACTTCTTTATCCTTGAGGTCGTCAAAGCCTGGATTGACCCAGCGAGGAAACATCCGCGGACGATTCATCACCAAGGGGAAGGCGTGTTCATGGTGGCTGGCCGGACGATCCATTTGCCTTCCAAAATAACTTCCCGCGCCAGAAAATAAATGCCCGCCCGCTGGCCGGATACACGTTGACGGCGAGTGACTACCGCACGATGATTTCCGGCGGGCGCACTACGACTATCGGCGGACGCACTACGACTGCCGGAGGTCCTACGATGACTGCCGAATGACTTTCGTATCTCGCGTGCCCGTGCCGTCCGCCTTCGGAAACCAGACATCCGGAAGTAGTGAGGAGGGTGATAACGCAGGTAAATAACAGGATCATTTTCATATTTGGTTTGGTTAGTGTTAAAGTTTCAAAATTCCGCACGGTAGCGGCGGTCACAGACCGCTGCTACATCCAAACTATTCCACCGGCTTGGTTTGGATTGTTTGCTGGAGCATATTACGCGCCGGGCCGGAACTTCTCTATGGGGTATAACCCTATGTCCAAAATGCGGAGGGAGGCGGGGAAGAAT
Source organism: Limisphaerales bacterium (assembly GCA_003455565.1). GTDB lineage: Bacteria > Verrucomicrobiota > Verrucomicrobiia > Limisphaerales > UBA11358 > UBA11358. The sequence goes on along the minus strand of DMQW01000266.1, from coordinate 1,681 downwards.
GCGGTAAAAGTGATGCGAAGTAGCAGCCGGTGTGAGCCGGCTCATTTCAATTAGAGCGGACTCACCGCTGCTACACAAACTTGAAGCCAACTTTGAGAGGAAATCCCGCGAGAAATTGTTCCGCCGTCAGACGCTTGCCACCTTCGCGTTGCAATTCCAGAATCCGCAGCGCGTTTTGTCCGCAGCCGACCACGATGCCGGTTTTGTCCGCAGACAAAACCGTTCCAGCCGTGCCGGACTTCTCGACAACTTCAGCCTTCCAGATTTTCAGCAGTTGCGGCTTGGCGGCTGTCGCATCGGCTCGCGAAGACACTCGCCCCACCGACGATTGCTCTGACAAAAACGTAAAGGCGCCGGGCCACGGCGTGAAGGCACGCAGGCGGTTCCAGATTTTTCGCGCGGGCTGTTGCCAGTCAATCTGGCCGTCTTCCTTTTTGATCTTCGCGGCGTAGGTGGAACCTTCGGCGGGCTGCAGTTGCGGCGTGATTTTTCCGGCGACATAATCGGGAATCGTTTCGGCGAGCAGTTCCGCGCCAAGTTGCGCGAGGCGGTCGTGCAGGATTTGTGAATCGTCCGCCAGCAAAATCGGCGTGCGGCGCGTGGACAGAATCGGCCCGGTGTCGAGGCCGGCATCCATCTTCATTATCGTCACGCCGGTCTCGGCGTCGCCATCGGCAATCGCCCATTGGATGGGCGCGGCTCCACGATATTTTGGCAGCAGCGAGGTGTGGACGTTCAAGCAGCCGAACGGCGGCAAATCCAAAATGCTTTGCGGCAAAATCTGTCCGTAAGCGACGACGACCATCAAATCCGGTTTCAGTTCGCAAAGTTCAGAAATGAATTTCCCATCGCGCGCACGAAGCGGTTGCAGCACCGGCAGATTTAATTTCGAGGCGAGAATTTTGACGGGCGAAGGCGTGAGCTTGAGGTCGCGGCCTTTGGGTTTATCCGGCTGCGTGACGACGGCAACCAACTGAAATGATTTGTCGTTGAAAAGTTTTTCCAAGCTGGCGCAGGAAAGTTCCGCCGTGCCCATAAAGATGATCCGCAGCGGAATCATGGCGCGGTCACTTTTTGGCCGCGATGCGCAGGATGTCGGCGAGCACCTTGGCCGGCGACTGGTCGGCGTTGATCTGATGCACGAGCCGGCGGCCGTAAAACTTCAACACGGGCTTGGTTTCCTGCTCGTAGGTCTTGAGGCGTTCGCGGATGACGCCAAGGTGCGCGTCGTCGAGGCGGTTTTCCTTGAGGGCGCGGCGCTGGATGCGGTTGATCAGGTTTTCCTCGTTGGCGCTCTTGAGATAAAAAATGCCGACGACATCAATCGTGTCGCGGAGAGTTTCCGCCTGGCGCGGGTTGCGCGGGATGCCGTCAAGCACGAGCGTGTCCTGGTCAGGATGAAAACGGCCGATCTTCTTGGAGGCGTCAATGAACTGCCGCCACAGTTCGATGGCTTGGTCGTCCGGCACCAACTGGCCGCGGCTGGAATAATCAATGAAAACCTTCCAGAGCGGGCTGTCCCCGCGCAGGTTGCGGAAGACTTCGCCGCACGCGCAGTGGAAAAAATTCGGGATGACGCCGAGAATCTTGCCCTGCGTGCCCTTGCCTACACCGGGCGCGCCAAATAAAAGGATGCTGCGGTATTTCAAGCGTTCTTGGGGTTGAGTTTGATTTCCTGAAT
>DMQW01000258.1 GCA_003455565.1 Limisphaerales bacterium | reverse complement strand
TTTGCTTCCGGCGACGCACCGTGTGCTGGCCTTCCGCCAGCCGCCAGCGCCGCAACGTCTCGTGATCCACCACCAGCTTTTCCTTCGCCAGTTGCTCCGCCATCAGCGTCGGGCCGAAGTCCGCGTAGCGTTCCTCCGCATAGCGGGCCAGCGCCTGCGCCCGCAGTTCGGCCGGCTTGCGCCGCGCGCTGGGCTGGCCCCGCAGCCGATGCACCAGTCCCGCGTCCCCGTCGTCCTGATACCGTCGCCAGATGCGCTTGCTCTGGCGGCAGCACACCCCCATCAGCTCGGACGCTTGCACCAGCGTCAGTTCCTGTTCCTTAACGCCCGCCATGATTGTCAACCGATCCCGTTCCTTCCGGCTCATTTTCAATGTCTCCATGTTGTAGCCGAGTTGCTACCGCAACCCGGCCCAAAAGGGGACATTTCTATCGAGTTACCATGGGGACATTCTCATGGAGTTCCGACACAATCAAACTTGCCGCTTGAAACTTGAATCCTCAAACGGGAAACTCCCGCGAACATGAATCGCATCGTTGAGAAATTCGCCCAACTGAAAAAAGCCGGTAAAAAAGGTTTCGTCGTTTATATCGGCGCGGGCGATCCGAATCTGGAAGCCACGCGCCAGCTTGCGCTCGCGTTTGACCAAGCCGGCGTGGACATTTTGGAACTTGGTGTGCCGTTCAGCGATCCGCTGGCCGACGGTCTCGTGAACCAACTCGCCGCGCAGCGCGGTCTGAAATCCGGCACCACGCCGCCGAAACTTTTGGAAACGATTGCCGCCATCCGCAAGGACTCGCAGATTCCCATCGTCCTCTACATTTATTTCAACCTCATCCACAAAGTCGGCCTGGAAAAATTCATCGCCGATGCCGCAAAGGCCGGCGTGGACGGTTTGCTCGTTTTGGATTTGCCGCCGGAAGAATCGGACAATTACGAGGCGCTGATGAAGCAAGCTGGCCTCTGCCATATTTATCTCGTCGCGCCGACGACGCCAGAAGACCGCATGGAGTTCATCGTCAAGCGCGGTGCGGGTTTCATTTATTACATCTCGCGCGAAGGCGTGACCGGAATGCAGACGAGCGTCGCGTCGAACCTCGCGTCACAGGTCGCCAAAATCCGCGCGCATACAAATCTGCCCATCGCCGTCGGCTTCGGCATCTCGAATCCGGCGCAGGCCAAAGCCGTCGCGTCGGAGGCGGACGGCTGCGTCGTCGGCAGCGCCATCGTGAATCAAATTGCCGAACACGGCCAATCGCCGGAACTTGTCGCAACGGTCGGCGCGTTCGTGAAATCGCTGGCAGATGCGGTGAAAACCATTTGAATCCGCGAATTACGCCAATTTCCGCAAATCAAAAAAAACAATTAGCGAAATTCGCGGATAAAAAAATTATGAAAGCAAAAACTGATATCAAAGATCGGTTCGTCATCATCATGGCGGGCGGGCGCGGCGAGCGTTTTTGGCCGTTGAGCCGCGAGAAGATGCCCAAGCAATTGCTCGCGTTGCTCGGCAAAAAGTCTTTTTTGCAGGAAGCCGTTGAGCGCGTGCTGCCGCTGGTTCCGGCGAAAAATATTTTCATCATCACCAACGAAGCGCAATTGCCGGAAGTGCGGAAACAGTTGCCGAAAATCCCGAAGCAAAATCTCGTGGCCGAGCCGGTTGGCCGCGACACCTGCGCCGCCGTCACGCTGGGCGCGGCGCTCGTTGGCGCGCGTTCCACGACGGGCGTGATGGCCGTATTGCCCGCCGACCACGTCATTCCCGAGGAGAAAAAATTTCAGCAGGTGCTGGGCGACGCTTTCAATTTGGCCGCGCGCGGTCAGGCGATTGTCACCATTGGTATCAAGCCGACCGAGCCGGCGACCGGTTACGGTTACATTCACGTTGGTCAGGAATTGCCGACGCCGCCCGGCGCAAAAAAAACCAAGACAACTTTTTTCAAGGCCGAAAAATTTGTCGAGAAACCGAATTACGAGACGGCGCTGGAATACGTCAACAGCGGCCAGTATCGCTGGAACGCGGGGATGTTCGTCTGGAGTTTCATCACGGTCACGAACGGTTTGGAAAAACATCAGCCAGAAATGTTCGCCGCCTGCCAGCGCTGGTTCAAGGTGGCAAACAATCCCGCGAAGCTCGCCAAAACGCTGGCGAAAGAATATCCCGAAATCAAAAAAGTTTCGATTGATTACGCGCTGATGGAAAAGGCGCAGAACGTCGTCGTGGCCGACGGCGCGTTCGAGTGGGACGATCTCGGCGCGTGGCCGGCGCTCTCACGCCATCTCAAGGCCGATGCGGAAGGCAATTGCGCCGTGGCGGATTTCATTCATGTGGACGCGGCGCGCAACATCATCTTCGACGCGCGCACCAAAAACCGCACGCCGATTGCCGTGGTCGGTTTGCGCGATTCCATTCTCGTGCAAACGGATGATGCGGTGTTGCTCGCGCACAAAAGCCAAGCGCAAAAAATCAAGGCGCTTGTCAAGAAACTCGCGGCGGATGCCCGGCTGAAGAAGCTGGTTTGAAATGCGACTGATGCAAATTCAAATACGTTTGCCTAAACCAGTTTTCTGAACCACAGTTGTCGTCATGGATTCAGAAATTTTTAAGGCCAGCCGTTGGACGATGGGAAATCACCTTTTCCCCACCGTGATCGAAGTTACGGACAAGGCGGTCGTCCGGCACAAGCGGTCGTGGTTCAGCAAGGACGAAATCAGCATCAGCATCAGCAAGGTCGCGTCGGTGCATATCAAAACCGGCATCATTTGGGCGGACATTTTGATCGAGTCGAGCGGCGGCACCGATCCCTTAACCAGCCACGGTCACAAAAAAGCGGACGCCCGCCGCATCCGCGAACTGGTGGAAGCTGCCCAAGGAAATTTAAGCGGCGAACAATTGAAATCGTCTTAAG
>DMQW01000023.1:2397-3971 GCA_003455565.1 Limisphaerales bacterium | reverse complement strand
AGTGAAGGCATGAACCCGCTTCTCAAAAAAGAAATCTGCCTGCTGCTGCCAAGCTGGATTGCGGCATTGTCGCTGGTGGCTTTGCTGCCATGGTTTTGGAAAGACCCGGATGCGTCGTTTGCCTGGACGCCTTTTTTGGTTTTCTTTGGCATGATCATGCTTGCCGTGGATTCATTTGGCCGGGAATGCAGTTTGGGGACTTTCCAGTTATTGCTCTCACAGCCGATTGAGCGCCAGCAAATCTGGCGGGCCAAAATAACCGTTCTGCTCCTTGCCGCCGCACTGATTTTTGCCGCGTATTTTGCAAGCTGCGAACTGCGGTTACATCTGGCACTCACGGACAGCAATTCGGTATGGCACGTCAACCCAAAAATAATCAGAGATGATTTTCGCAATGCAATGTTTGGGGGCGGCGTAGTGATGCTTGTCGCTTTGGCAGGCGGGTTGTGGACGACACTGTTGCTTCGGCAAGTTTCCGTCGCATTTTGGACCACGTTTCTGGCTCCCGCCGGACTGCTGATACTGATCATCTTGTTTCTGCCGTCCAAATTGTCCGACCATGTCGTCATTCCACTACTTTACAGCGCCGCCGGACTTTACATCATTTGGGGTTTTTGGCTCGCGCACCGGCTGTTTTACCGGGCGCAAGATGCGGCATGGACGGGCGGAATCGTTTCATTTGCAAAATGGCGCTATTTTGAAGCCGGTTCCGATTCATCAATTTCCACGCGACATCGGAAGCCCTTTGCCGCGCTGGTGAAAAAGGAATTCCAACTGCAAAGCATCAGCTTGATTTGCGCGACGGCGCTGCTGGCACTGCACATCGCGGTCATCTTGATGCGAAAAGTCCACGGCAACTTCGGACCGCATTCCCTGGCCGGCACCGTCTCGGAATTTTATTGGGCATTGTGGCTGGTCATGCCATTGATTATCGGCTGCACGGTGGTGGCCGAAGAGCAAAGGCTTGGCGTGATGGAAGGACAATTTTGTCTGCCGGCTTCCCGGCGGCTTCAATTCGCCCTAAAATTTTTCCTGACGATTGTTTCCGGCCTGTTGCTCGGTGGCTTCATGCCGTTGCTGTTGGAAGGAATTGCCGCAATCATCGGCGCACCAAATCCTGATTTTCGTTTCTTAAACCGCCCGGATGGCTTCGGCTACGTTTCACCCATTACCGTCGTTAGCTACGCGCTGGGGCTGTCTTTGGCCGGCATTTTTGCCTCGACGCTCGCGAAAAACTTTCTGCAAGCTATGGGCATTGCGGTTGCAACCATCATTGGTTGCTGCCTGTTCACCTTCTTCGCTGGCAATTTACATTCATTCTTGGGCGTCTCATGGAATCCCCGCCTGACGATGGGCATTGCGGTTCTGACCACTCTCGTGATGATCTCTTGGCTGGCTTATGGCAACTTCAAGTATTTTCAGGATCGTGGGCGGATGTGGCGGCGAAATATTTGGGGTCTGACCGGCGTAATCCTGTTCATCTTCATTTCGAGCGCGGCGGTTTACAACCGCGCCTGGGAGGTTTTTGAACCGGCGGAACCGGCGCACGGCCCGGCGATATTTTCCCAAGCAAC
>DMQW01000023.1:762-2146 GCA_003455565.1 Limisphaerales bacterium | reverse complement strand
TATATTTTCCCAAGCAACCCCGCCGGTCATCCACAACGCCGGATATTTTACTGACGACCTCTTGGTGCAACTACCTGATGGCCGCGTCTGGTATGATAGGATCGGTTATCGCCCAATTCAAAGTATTCTCCGAGAGGAGATCCGCAGGACCATCAATCCATTTCCCACCGGCATCGGGCCACAACGATTTGTCACCGGCTCCAACTGGGTCAGCTACGTGATCCGGCACATTGACAACTGGCCGGATCGCGGCACACACATCACTGGCTATCTGGAAACGGTTGGCATCCAATCGGACGGCAGACTTTGGATTTCCGATAAATCGGATTCACCGCTTTGGACCGAAGACCGGCTGACACGGTTTGGCGATGAGACCAACTGGCAGGCAGTGTCTTGGACCCCAATGGAACTTTCGGTTTTGCTTTTGAAAAAGGACGGCACGCTTTGGCGTTGGGGCGCCGGCACCAATCAATGGGACTGGCATGAACCTCCCGCACACTGGCCGGCGTTGCGCGATTTTAATCCCTATCACGTTGGAACGAATTCAGATTGGAAGAAAATTTCATTCAACAACAGTTACCTGCAAAAAGCTGATGGCAGCGTTTGGTCAGTTTCAATAAATCCCAAAAGCGGGAAGGATAGAATTTGGAGGAACACGAATTGGGACCAAGTAGATTTTGAAAAAATACCAAAATCGTTGAATCTTGAGAATGGCGCTTATGTCCACAAGGATGGGACTTTGTGGGTTAGTCTTCACACTTCGAGGAAAGGTTCTCCTAAGTTTGAAACATTTCAAAGTGGAAAGGAAACTAACTGGGTTTCCGTGGCCTCGAGCGGATGGATCATGGGGAATGTGGCGCTCAAATCCGATGGCACTTTGTGGCAATTGGTTTACAAACCGGGGGCTCGTCTTACCGTTCCGCCAACCCGGTTGGGCATTCACAATGATTGGGTGGCCATAGCCGAAGTCCAGAACGGCGCGGTGTCACTCGCTGCGGACGGCACCTTATGGTTGTGGCCGGAGCGATACTATTATGGCTACTATAGGCAAACTTTACTGAAACTTCCCAAGCAGCCGAAATTCCTCGGCAATGTTTTCGGCAAGGCGGATTAAATAAATAGTGCGGGAAGCCGTCTTGAGTCGCAGCAGCCCCGCCTTCCTCTGTCTCTTTTTGCCCACCCGCAATGGCTCCGGACGGTCAAACCCCGGTTTTTGGCGTTTTTCACGGATTTTTGCCTTTCGGACACCGTTCCCGCTGAAATGGACGGCTTTCCCGCATCGCCGGACACGCTTCCCGCTCGAAATTACAGGACTCCCGGGTCGTCTATCACGCTTCCCGTTGTAATTACAGGACTTCCCGTTCCGCTATCGGCCTTCCCGCAT
>DMQW01000023.1:0-513 GCA_003455565.1 Limisphaerales bacterium | reverse complement strand
TCCCGCATGGTCGGTCGCGCTTCCCGCTCGAAATTACATGCGCCCCTAGGCATATAATTTCCACCCCGGATGGCCTTCCACGCTCCCCGTATCGCCGGTCACTATCCCCGGAGGGATTTTCATTCGCCCATGAGCCGCTGACCCGTCCGCTCGTTCCGGCAACCTCCGCCCGCCGGCCTTGGACTTGCCAACGGCGGAAGGCGGCACTGTTCCAGCCTGACAAAATCTTTGTTTCTTGGTTCCTTTGTGGTAAATCCTTCGCCGTGGAAACCGTCACACAACTCACCAACCAGCTCGTCGCCTCGTATGCGCAACTCGGCGGCATCAACCATCTGGACGGAAAAAACCTGCCGTCCAAACGCGTCGTTACGGCGCTCACGCACGACTTGTTGCGGCTGCTGTTCCCCGGTTTCTTCGATGAAAAATTGATCCACTCGTCGGAAATCAAGATGGAGACGGCGGCGTTGCTGGATTCGATTCTCGGAAAACTGGAGGACGAAATCCGCAAGAGCC
>DMQW01000049.1:3602-6223 GCA_003455565.1 Limisphaerales bacterium | reverse complement strand
AGAGGTGTATAAGAGACAGTTCAATGACGGCACGCTCGACGTGGACAAGCTGGAGGCTGGTTATCAAAATTCCGCTGCCGCCGCCGCAGTCGTCACCGGCACGGTGAACGTGAAAAACACCGCGCAGTTGCTCGTGAATTCGACGCTGCGGCTGGCGCGCTACACCGGCGGCGGCACGCTGCCGGCCGGCACGCTCAACATTTTCGGCGGCACGGTCACGGGCGACGGTGACATCATCGCGGGCGGCGGAACTTCGACGATTGCCATCAGCAACGGCTTGCTCGCCGTCACCGGTGTCGTTGGCACGCCTGCCGCGCCCATCGGAAAAGTTGCACTCACCAACGCGACGCTTCAGTTCTCGGTTGATACGGTTGCGACAAATCTGGTCGCTGCCACACTTACGACGGGCGGAAGTTCAAACGTGATCAACATTCTTTCGTTGCCGTCAGTTTCCGTTCCAACGCAAGTTACGCTGGTTGAATATACGAACGCCATCGGCGGCGCGGGATTTAATTTTGTCCTCGGCAGCCTCGTTTCCGGCGGCGGTTTCAGCGGTTATCTTTCCAACAACGTCGCGAACAGCTCGGTGGACCTGGCATTCGTTTCATTGTCCGCCGCGCCGCCGGGGTTTCGCACGGTGAAATTGAGCGGAACCAATTTTATTGCCAGCGGCACGAATGGGATTCCGGGCTGGCCTTACTTCATTTTGGTTTCGACGAATGTCGCGCTGCCGTTAAACCAGTGGACATCCATGGCGACGAACCAGTTTGATGCCGGCGGTAATTTTACTTTCACCAACAGTGTCAGCCCCGGCCCGCCGCAAAAATTCTACCTGCTGAAATTGCCGTAGTCGCAGGATGAAACCATTAATTTTACCTTTTTAATCAGGCAACGCAACCGCGACTGCGCTTGAGTTCCGGCATTCGACTCCATAAATTCTTCCGCCATGAGCAAGCCGTTAAAAGATCAGGTGTCGGAAACTTCTGCCTGGATCCGCACGTTGCGCGCGGAAGTTGGCCGCGTGATTGTCGGCCAGGAACAATTGGTGGAACGACTGCTCGTCGGGCTGCTCGCCAACGGCCATGTGCTGCTGGAAGGCGTGCCGGGGCTGGCCAAAACCCTTTCCGTCCGCACGCTGGCGGCGGCGGTGCAGGCGAGTTTCCGGCGCATTCAATTCACGCCCGACCTGCTGCCCGCCGACATTGTGGGCAATCTGATTTACAATCCGCAGGACGGAAAGTATCACATCACCCAAGGCCCGGTGTTTGCGAATTTTGTTCTGGCCGATGAAATCAACCGCGCGCCGGCGAAGGTGCAATCCGCGCTGCTGGAGGCGATGCAGGAACGGCAGGTCACGCTCGGCGGCGAAACGCGCAAACTGCCGTCGCCGTTCCTCGTGCTGGCCACGGAAAATCCGATTGATCAGGAAGGCACATATCCACTGCCCGAAGCGCAGGTGGACCGCTTCATGTTCAAGGTGATTTTGGATTATCCGTCGTTCGCGGAGGAGCGGCACATTTTGGATCGCATGGCCTTCACGAGTCCGGAAACGCCGGTCAAACCCGTGGTCAGCCTCGACGAAATTTTGCACACGCAAAAAATCGTGGACCAAATCCATGTGGACGAAAAAATCCGCGATTACATCGTCAAAATCGTTTTTGCCACGCGCAAGCTGGACGAATACAAGCTCGACCTGAAACATTTCATCCAGTTCGGCGCGTCACCGCGCGCGACGATTTATCTGACCATCGCCGCCAAAGCCTGGGCGCTGCTGCAAGGCCGCGGTTATGTGATTCCCGAAGATGTGAAAAGCATCGGGCCGGATGTCTTGCGCCACCGCATCATCCTGACTTACGAGGCCGAGGCGCAATCGGTGACGAGCGACGCCATTGTCAAAAAAATTCTGAACGCCGTGCCCGTGCCGTGAGCAAATGCAAAATGACGAATGACGAATGACGAATGCGCGGGATTTTAACGGCAATAATTTTGTCATTCGTCATTCGTCATTTATCCGCTTAAACCATGACCGTCACCGAACTTCTCGAAACCGTCCGCCGCGTTGAACTGCGCACCAATCGCCTCGTCAACGACACGATGGTGGGCGCCTACTTGAGCCATTTCAAGGGACGCGGCATGGACTTCGAGGAGCTGCGCGAATACATCCCGGGCGACGATGTGCGCGACATTGACTGGAATGTCACCAACCGGCTGGGCCGCCCGTTTGTGAAACGCTATCGCGAAGAACGGGAACTCGCCGCCGTGCTGGCGGTGGATGTTTCCGGATCATCCGCGTTTGGATCAGGCAATCTTTCCAAAAGAGAATTTGCCGCCGAAGTCGCCGCCACGCTCGCGCTTTCCGCCACGCGCAACGGCGACAAAGTCGCGCTGCTCCTGTTCACCGAGCAGACCGAATTATTTATTCCGCCGCGCAAAGGTCGCCGCCACATTTTGCGGATCGTCCGGGAAATGCTCGCGTTCGCGCCCAAAAAACGCGGCACAGATATTCCCGCCGCGCTCGCGTTTTTGAATCATGCGCTGCCCCGGCACTCGATTGTTTTTTTGCTCACGGATTTTTTGCATAGCGCCGCATCCCCCTCACCCGGCTTCGCCACCCTCTCCCC
>DMQW01000049.1:3178-3328 GCA_003455565.1 Limisphaerales bacterium | reverse complement strand
CCCGGCTTCGCCACCCTCTCCCCCACTGGGGGAGAGGGCGGGGTGAGGGGGCGCGATGTCATCCAAGAACTTGGCATCACGAATACGCGGCACGATCTCGTCTGCCTGCATCTGCACGATCCGCGCGAGAGCCGGTTGCCCGATGCCGGA
>DMQW01000049.1:2660-2886 GCA_003455565.1 Limisphaerales bacterium | reverse complement strand
TGCTCACGATTGAAGATGCCGAGACCGGTGAAATTCTCGAACTCGATTCCAGCCGTAGCGCGGTGCGCGACCGTTTCGCTTTGTTCAATGAAGAACGGCTCGCGCATCTGGACCAGGCCTTGAACCGGACGGCGGTGGATACGTTGCGCTTGAGCACGGTCGAACCTTTCGCACAAACCCTCCAGCGGTTTTTTGAAATCCGTCGGGGCCGGAGAAGTCGCTGATG
>DMQW01000049.1:0-2399 GCA_003455565.1 Limisphaerales bacterium | reverse complement strand
ACATCGAACATCCAACATCGAACATCGAACATCCAATCAGGCCCAGGCGCGCGGGTTTTGGATGTTGGGTGTTGGACGTTGGTTGTTCGATGTTTCCATTTGCAATTATGTTTGTCTTTGGCGCTTTGCCACTTTACGGTCAGACAAACGCCTCCGGGACGAACGCACTTCCGGCATTGCTGCCGCCGTATGGCGAACTGCCGCCGACTTTTTGGGAACAGCATGCAACTTCCATTGTGGTTGCCGGATTTGGAATGATCGCGCTGGCGGCGTCCGGCCTCTGGCTGATTTTTCGCCCCAAGCCAAAAATAATTATTCCGCCCGAAGTGCAAGCCCGGCAGGCGTTGGAAATTTTGCGCCAGCAGCCGGAAGACGGCGTGGTTCTTAGCCGTGTCTCGCAAGTCGTGCGAAATTATTTCATCGCGGCGTTTCAACTGGCTCCCGGCGAATTCACCACCGCTGAATTCAGCCGCGCGCTTTCAGGCCACGAACAAATCGGCGCAGAACTTTCAACGGCGGTGGCCGGTTTTCTGCGCGACTGCGACGACCAAAAATTTTCTACGGCGACGGCTTTGGTGCCGTTGGATGCCGCGAATCAAGCGTTGAAACTGGTCGCGTTGGCGGAACAGCGGCGGGCGCAACTCCGTCAACTGGCTGAAACGCAAACCCAAGGTCGGCGTGCATGACGGAGAATTTTGAATTTCAATTTCCGTGGCTGCTCGGCTTGCTCGCGTTGCTGCCGGTTTACGCGTTGCTGCGTGGCAAGGTCGGCAAACTATCGGCGCTGAAATTTTCCAGCGCGGACATTGCTCGCGCATCAGGTGCCAAAGCAAAAGCGGCGGCGGGACGGTTTTTATTTTTTCTGCGGCTGCTCGTCGTTGCGCTGGGAATTGTCGCGCTGGCCGGGCCGCGACTGGCGAATTACCACGTTGAAACCGAAACCGCTGGCATTGACATCATGCTCGTGCTCGATCTTTCGTGGTCCATGACGGCGGTGGACATGGCCGCGCCGGGCGAAAAAATCACGCGCTTCGACATCGCCGACGAAGTGCTGGGCGATTTTATTCGCAAGCGGCCCGACGACCGCATGGGACTCGTCGCATTTTCCGGCGAACCGTATCTGGCCAGCCCGCTCACGTTGAATCACGAGTGGCTCGTGGAAAATCTGAACCGCCTGCACATCGGAACCATCGGCGATCTCGGCACGGCCATCGGCGATGCGATTGTGGTCGCCGCGAAACGGCTCAAGGCCGTGCCCAACAGCAAAAGCCGCGTCATTATTTTGCTCACCGACGGCGACAACAACAAAGGCGAGATTGAACCGTTTCCCGCCGCGCAGCTTGCCGCCGCCGTGGGCGCGAAAATTTACACCATCGGCATCGGCATTGAAAAACCGTGTTATATGCCCGCGTTCGATCCGGCCACTGGAAAACTGAAATTGGATGCGAACGGCAACGTCATCCCGACGCTGTTGCTGCAGCCGGCGAATTATTCCGTGCTGGGCAAAATGGCCGATCTGTCGCGCGGGAAATTTTATCGCGCCACGAACCGGCGGGAGTTGCTGAACATTTACAACCAGATTGACCGGCTCGAAAAAACCGAGGTCAAACTCAAGCGTTACGCCACTTACGAACCGCTGTTCTATTGGCCGCTACTGGCGGCGCTGGGTTTGCTCGCGCTGGAATTAATTTTGTCCAACACGCGTTATCGCCGGGTGCCATGAGGCATTTATGATTTACGATTTACGATTTACGATTTCAAAAACGAATTGCGGCGTTTGGCTGATTGCCGGACGAAACGCAAATCGCCAATGACGCCATGATGGATTTTTCACATCCGCATTTTGAAGCGCCGCGCTGGCTGTTGCTCGCGGTGGTCGCGCCATTGCTGCTGGCGTGGCTGCATCGCCGCGCGGCGGTGAAACGCAAGCAACAACTGGCGCAAATCGTGTCGCCGCGTTTCGTTGAAGAACTGGCCGCATCGCACAGCCCGGCGCGGCGGCGGTTCAAGAATTTTTTACTGCTGCTCGCGTTTGTGTTCGCCGGCATCGCGCTGGCGCGTCCGCAGTGGGGCGAGTTGAAATCCAGCGGCCAGTGGCTCGGCGAGGACGTGGTGTTTGTTCTCGATGGTTCCTACAGCATGTTGTCCACGGATGTCCGGCCCAATCGTCTGCAACGCGCGAAGCTGGCCATCGCCGATTTTGTGCGCACGCATGGCCGCGGGCGCGTGGGTCTGGTCGCGTTTGCGGGCAGCGCGTTTCTGCAATGTCCGTTGACGCTGGACTACGATGCGTTTGAAAATGCGCTGGAGGCCGTGGATGAAAAAACCATTCCGGTTCCGGGCACGGACATTGGCCGGGCGTTGCAGGAGGCGAACCGCGCGATGGAAAAGAAGAGCCG
>DMQW01000146.1:4884-6218 GCA_003455565.1 Limisphaerales bacterium | reverse complement strand
ACTTTGACGGCGGTCACGAGTGGGAATATTGTGTTCTCGCCAGGCGCGTTGGATCATTTTGCGATTTCGGCGATCTCGTCGCCGAAGACGGCGGGCACGGCCATCACGGGCATTACGCTGACGGCGCAGGACGCGAACAGCAACACGGTGACGAGCTTTGTTTCGACGGTGGCGTATAGTGGCACGGCAGGAATCACGGGCACGTCGGCGAGTTTCACGTCTGGCGTGTTGAGCGGCGTCAGCGTCACGCCCACCGTGGCGGGCAGCGGCCTGACCTTCATCGTCACCGGTTCCAGCAAGACCGGCACGGCCACCATCACTACGGTGAACAAAGGCAGCACGTCGGTCGTCGTCGCCTCGTCGGGAAATCCCTCCGGCTACCAGGACAGCGTGACGTTCACGGCCACGTTGCCGGCGGCGGCCACCGGCAGTGTGGTGTTTCTCACCAACGGCGCAGCCTTGAGCACGAATGCCATCAGCAGCGGCTCGGCGACCAGCACGGCCACGACGTTGCTGCCGCGCGGGACAAACGCCATCACCGCCCAATATGCCGGCGACGGCAATTACCTTGGCAGCACCAACAATCTTTCCGGCGGCCAGGTGGTGACGAATCATCCGCCCGTGGCCGGTGTGACAACGATCTATCGGACGGCGGGCCTCCGCCTGAAAATTGCGTGGTCGGACGTGACGAACAACTGGAGCGACTCCCCGGACGGCGACCCCGTGACGCTGACCAGCATGAGCCTGGTCACCACCAACCTCATCAACCTGACCACCAACAGCACATATATTTTCTACACCAACAGTCCGAATGTGAATGACCAGATCACCTACACCATCAACGATGGTCAGGGCGGGACGAACCCCGGCGTCATCAACGTGGTGATCACCCCGTTTGTGACCGGACAATTGACCGGCAGCATCACGGTCAGCGGCAGCTCGGTCACCGTGACGAACTATGGGATTCCGACCTTTACCTATGTGACGCAGCGGTCAACGAACCTGGTGAACTGGGTGAGCATCGCAACCAACACCGTGTCGAGCAGCGGCGTGATCAATGTGACGGACAACTTCAGTGATTTGGGCGTTCCGCCAGCGTCGGCCTATTACCGGTTGGGCTGGGCACCGTGAGTGGAGCCGCGACCTTGAAACCTTGCAGAGAACTAAAAATCAAAAAACAAATTCCATTTCTATTGGGGACGCTGATGATGTTGCTGGCGGCGGTCAGTGGGCGGGGAGCGCTCTACCCCGAAGCCTGCAGCAGCGGTCGCCCGGCGGGGCCGATTCCTGACGCTAGGGCGGCGGGGGGGGGGGTTGGGGGGGGGGGGGGCGGG
>DMQW01000146.1:4511-4669 GCA_003455565.1 Limisphaerales bacterium | reverse complement strand
GCGGGCGTGGCGTTTGGCGGGAGCGTGCGCGACATCCCGTCGGGCGGGACGGTGAGCGGCGTTTCGATCAGCGGCGGCTTCACCGGGGATTTGTATGCGTATTTGCTGGCAACGAACGGAACGCCGGTGGCGCCGCTGAACCCGCCGGTGGCGAGCGG
>DMQW01000146.1:0-4386 GCA_003455565.1 Limisphaerales bacterium | reverse complement strand
GCTGGGTGCGCCGTAGGTTGCGGGCCTCAATCGGATCGATGCCATCAAGCAGAAGCTTCTTCGCGTCGATGGCCCGCTCCCGCGCCTCCTTGAGGCTCAACAGAACGGTCGGGGCCAGGCCCATGTGGCGAGCGGGGCCGGCGGGGCGATAACTTTTAACGGGTCGCTGACCGGTGGAAAGGGGACCTTGAATTTTGCGGATTTGTGGACCGGCGCCGCCGTGCCGGCCTTCCCGGGTTTGCCGGTCAACCAGACGGAGAAAGTCGCCGGGCTGACGGCGGCGACCACGGGTTTCACCAGCGGGGTCAGCAGCGCCTTCGATGTGGCCAGGTGGGCCTCGCCCGTGGCGGCCACCGGCGGGAACAAAATCTACGACGGCACGACGACCGCCCTGGTGACGCTGGCCGACCACCAGGTTTTCGGCGGCGCGGTGGCGGACAGCTACCCCCGCGCCAGTTTCGGCTGGCAGAATGTCGGCAACGGCCAGCCCGTCAGCGTGAGCGGCACTTCGATCAGCGGCCCGGCGGCGGCCAATTACAATTTTCAGAATCTCCTTCATAACATCACCGCGAGCACTTCTGCCAGCATCCCGGCGCTCGCAGTCACTTTGTCAGGCAGCCGGGCCTATGACCGGCCAACGGCGGCGGCGGCGAACCTGACGCTGGGGAACAATTTTAACGGGGTGAATCTGACGTTGCCGGGCAGCGTCCCGTTGGCGGTCAAAAATGCCGGGTCGCCGATGATTTCAGCCGTGGCGCTGGCCCCGGGCGGGTCGGCGACGGCCAATGTGCAAGAACCCAACTTCAGCGGCGGGTCGATTCCCGACGGGAATCCGACGGGGGTGAAGTTTGTCGGAACGGTCAGCGACATCCCGGCGGGCTATACCGTGAGCGGGCTGACGGTGAACTTGAACATCAGCGGCGGCTACAACGGGGATTTGTATGCGTATCTGGTGGCGCCGGACGGAACGCTGGTGGTGCTGCTGAACCAGCCCGGAGTGAGCGGGAGCAATCCGTTTGGAGCGTCGGGCGCGGGGATGGGCAACGGCAGCGTGAATAGCTTTATGCTGTCGGACAGCGGGAGCACCAGCATCCAAAACGAGACCAGCGGGTCGGTGTTGCTGGGCACCTATCAGGCGGCGGGAAGTCTGGTGAGTTTCAACGGGTCGGTGGCGGACGGAACGTGGACGCTGTATTTTGCGGATTTGTCGAGCGGCGGCGGCACGAGCACCTTGGACAGTTGGTCGTTGGACATCACCGCCGTGCCGGAGCCGGTGAACGTGGCGCTGGGAATTTTTGGCGGGTTGCTGGGCGGCCTCGGCCTCGTCCGCCACCACGCCACAAAACGCCGGTCAGTTTTACAACCGCAGGCCTGATTCCGGCGCTTTGAAAACCGCCCGCCGCGCGGCCAGCGTATAATTATCCACCCTTTTTCGCGGCCATCAAATGGGGCCGCCCGGGTTGCCGACGGACGGCTTCAATTTTTCAGAATGAGATTTCAGGGCCATCCTTTGACGTTCCCTTGGAAAATCGTCTTTGATAATCGGCCGGTGGTTTGACATCGTTTGGCTGAAATGGATCGGGAGAAAAATCATCTTTGGATCTGGACGGCTGGAACCCTCATCGGGCTGCTGCTGCTGGCCGCCACCGGTTGGTTTGGCCGGTCAGCTTACCGGCACTACCAGGAAAAACACGATCTGGCGCAAGCGCAGGCATTTCTGGCCAGCGGTGATTATCGCAATGCTTGGTTGAGCGCCCGCCAGACGCTCCTGCTTAATCCCACCAACGTGCCGGCCTGCCGCATCATGGCCGCGCTCGCCGACCTTTCCCACTCGCCAGCGGTGCTGGACTGGCAGCAGCGGATTGTGGAAACCGAACCCACCATTGAAAACAAACTGGCTTGGGCGGCGACCGGACTGCGTTATCAAAACCCGCCGTTTCCGCTCACCGCGCAAATCCTGGATGAACTGGCGGCTGCCGCCACCAATCTGGTCACCTATCAGATGGTCGCCGCGAACCTGGCGGTGCGCACGCGCCGGCTGGCGGATGCGGAAACCCACTTTGAAACCGCCGCCAAGCTTGATCCGACCAACCAGCTTTACGAATTAAATCTCGCCATCATCCGGCTTGGCTCGGCCAACGAAGCGAAGGTGGCTTCGTCCCGGAAGGTGCTGGAAAAATTGCGGACGGATGCCCATCTCGGACTGCCCGCCTTAAGAGCTTTGGTGGTGGATCGTCTGGCGCACAAAGACATAGCGGCGGCGGATGATTATTCCACCCAACTGCTGTCCAGCCCGCAGGCAACCCTGGCTGACCAGTTGCAACATCTCGGTATTTTGCAGCAACTGAAAAGCGGAGATTTCACCGCCCGGTTGCAAACCGTGCAGCAACAATCCGCCACTAATGCGCCCGCCGTGGCGGAAGTGTCCGCGTGGATGCAGGCAAATGGTTTGCTGGCCGATGACATCAAGTGGTTGACGGGTTTGCCAGCCAGTCTCCAGGCACAGCAACCAGTCCGGCTGGCCTTGGCCAATGCTTATCTGGCCATCGGTGATTGGCGGACGCTGCAGGATTTTGTGTCCAAGGGCAGGTGGGGTGACCTGGAATTTCTGCGCCTGGCCTTGCTTTCCCATGCCTGGTCCCAACTGGGCGTCCCGCAAGTGGCCGACAGCAACTGGGGTGCGGCCGTCGACAAAACGGGCAACCGCTTCGGCGCCATGACCACGTTGTTGGGATTGGCGGAACAATGGCAGTTGAAACGTGAATCGGAGGATTTGCTCCAGCGGATTGTCCAAAAATTTCCCCGGGAACGCTGGGCGCAGCAAAGGCTGGAGCAGTTGTATCTGGCCACCGGCAACACGGCGGCCTTGAATCAGCTTTATGCCCGATTGGTTTTACTTTTCCCCACCGAGGCGGGTTTCAAGAATAATCTGACGGCCACGTCCTTGTTGTTGAAAACCAATCTGCCCCAGGCTTACAAATGGGCGGAAGAAGTCTATGCCCGGAAAACCAACGATCTGTTTGTCGCGTCCACTTACGCTTTCGCACTTCACCTGCAAGGCCGGACCAAGGACGGGTTGGCAATCATGCAAAAACTGGATGGCCGGTCATTGGAACAACCGGCGGCGGCGCTTTATTACGGCCTCTTGCTGAACGCAACCGGCGCCACGAATGCCGCCGCGCGATTTCTTAAAATCGCAAAAACCAACCGCCAATGGCTGCCTGAAGAAAAACGTTTACTGCGGGACGCCGGGCAAGAATGGTAATCCCGCCGGGAAAATTTTGACCAGGCGCGGCGACCAGGCTGGTTTCATTTTTTCACCGTCAGGATTTTTTCCAATTCCGCGCGCAGGGCATTTTCCGCTGCGCCGGCATCGGCCACGCCGGTCACGGCGATTTCCAGGGAACGCTGGCCGGGATTTCTCAAGCCGGCCAGCACCGGCGCGAGGCGGTTGCCGTAAGTCAGCGACATGGTGCCACGACCTTGCGCGCTCGTGCGGTCATCCCACAAACAGTAGAAAACATAAACGGGCCTCGGGGTATTCGCAACGGCATAGACGATGAATGGCAGACGCAAGCCACCGGCTTCCAACCATGCTGGATCTGACACCGTGGTCAAGACGTGGCCGGCGGCGGTCAGACAAACTTCGGGCGTATGATTTTGCGCCAGATGCAACGCCGTGCGCCCCGGATTCCACCGCAGGAAAACCGCCTGCCATTCAATTCCATCCGTTGCCCAAGCGACGCTGCGGCTTTCGTCGTAACGGAGAATCTGTCTGGCCCGGTCCGGGAGAAATGCGGTTTTGAAAGTTGGATTATTGGTCGGCCACGCCATTGTCCATTGCGTTGCCAGCGGTAATCGCGTTTCGTGCCAGCGATACCAGGCTTCAACCGAAATTTCGGTCAACAGTATCCAACCGAACAAAGCCAGACTCAAAGGTCGAAGGTCGAAGGTCGAAAGTCGGGCGCCGATGGGCTGGGGAGAGCGCGCCTCTGGCGTGCTGTTTTCGGCATCGCGTCGAAAACTTCGTTCGTCTGACTTTTCTTCCGAATCAGTCTGTGTTTTGAAAGAATCCGGCGCGACGCCGGATTTGGCACGCGGGACGCGCGCGCTCCCCCGCAACCAAACTCCCAAACCCCACAACCCGCAAAAACACGCGAGCAAAATAGTGATGCCCGTCGGGTCGTGCCACTTCGCAATCGCGGTGATGCCATGGTGTGCCGCCACCCAAACCAGCACCGACATCCGCGCCAGATTAAACCCAAACGACATCGCAAATCCGCCCAAGATCAAAACCAGCCGCCGCGCGAAATTCAGCCGGTATAATTCGCCGAGAAAAAGCGAGATCATCAGCGTCGCCTGAAACGACCGGATGCCGCTGCACGC
>DMQW01000136.1:1823-3982 GCA_003455565.1 Limisphaerales bacterium | reverse complement strand
CGGTTTTAGTTCTAATTGCCGCCAGCACCTTTGATGCATTGTTGAATTCGCCGCAAGTCTTGCAGATCGTCGTCGTTGTAGGATTGATTACCAAGGGCCAATACGTTTTTGGGTGCCCGCCATTTCCAGTGTTCCGCATGGCCGTCGGCAAAGGTGAGGTTGCCTCCTCGCTGGTGACGGTCCGCAGGGATGTCCAACCAGTAGTCCGACCAGTAAGGGTAGTCGTAAGGAATAACGCCAAAGGTGGAATCCCAGATGTCGTTTTCGTCGGTGTCTATGAAGATAAATAGAGCGGTCGAAATCTTGATTTCAGAGTATTTTCGAAAATGGTTGTCGGCGGCGCAATTGGCGCTGTTGCTCATGTTGTAGCTGCGTTTGCGCAACATATCCGGATGCCCGCTGATGGTGGACTGATCCGCCGGACAATGGTAAATGGCCGCGTTCTGATTGTAGATGAACAGGAGCGAGGTGCTGGCGGTGATTAGATTGGTATCCAGCGGTGCGAGGCCGCGACACCAGGTCATTTCATCCTCGCCCAATGTCGGGGCATTGGTGCCTCCCATCGTTACCTGATATACAAAATTATTCGGCGGGATCACGTCATCGTTGTCGTGGGTATACATGTGCCAGCACAACCCGAGCTGTTTGAGATTGTTCAGGCAAACGATGGTCTGCGCACGGCTTTTGGCTTTGCTCAAAGCTGGCAGCAGCAGTGCCGCCAGAATGCCGATGATGACAATCACCACGAGCAGTTCAATCAGCGTGAAGGCCGGATGGCCGGGGCGGCGGCACGGATTGGTGGGTTGGCTATGCACGGCTGTTTTCAAGAATCTATTCCGGTCCGCTCCGTTCGCAACCGTTATTTGCGCTCAATAAACCAGCATCTCCAATTCGCGCTGGCCTTTGTCCGTCAACTGCCAGCGGCTGCCGCGCTGCACGATGAGCTTGCGGCACGGATTGGCTTTTTGTTCCGCTGCGTTCACCGAGAGCAGTTGGAACTTCGCCGTGCCTTTGATTTCCGAGGCGGCGCGCGGCATGAGCGCAAAGGCCACGCCGTTGTAGTTCAACGCGATTTCATAGCCGGCCACGCCGGCCTTTTCGGCGACGGGATTTTTCAGCACGAGCGGCGCGTAGCGTTTCAGATACGGAAAATCGGTCGCCCGCACGAGCACGCGGCACAGTTCCGTCTGGCTGCGGAGGTAATTCAAAAGATTGAATTTCTTCACCGGGTTGTGCTCGGCAATCAGGATTTCGCGCGGGTCGAGGCCGTCGAGGTTCTGGCCGTTGGCGCTGCCGTGGTCGTTGCGTTCGCCGGGGGAATTTTTCTTGAACCATGCGGCAAAACGGTCGTTGACGAATAGATTCAGTTCAAAATGGACGTGGGCGCGTTCCTTCAAAATCGTTTCCGCGCTGGACGTGCGGCCCATGATGGCGATGGTTTCGCCCGCCTTGACCTTCTTGCCGGGAATGACGCCGGGCTGGATTGTGCCCAAGTGCGCGTAGAGCGAATAAATTTCAAGGCCGTCAATCTTGTGCGCGATGACGAGGTAGCGTCCGTAATTGGACAGCCCCGGTTTGTTATTGATATACCAGACGACGCCATCGGCGGTGGCCATGACGGGATCGGTCGGCTCGCCGCGTTTATCGTGTTGAAGGCTGCGGATGTCGAGGCCTTCGTGCATGCGCCAGCCGTCGTTGCGCACGCAACCGAAGCTGCCGCTGGTCCACGACCGGTCGGGCGTGGTCGGGGCGATGAATTTCAGATCGCCGCCCGCGTCGTAAAGCGCATGGTTGGCGGTCGGAAATTGAAATGGCGATTGCGCGGAAAGTTTTGCGGCGGCAAAAATAATAACCACAAGCGCGGCGTGGTGGGCGGCGGGCAAAATCATTTCATCTTCCCTTTTAGGATTTTTTTGGCGACTTTGTTCAGGCCGAACACGAGCTGCGTGGCCTCCTCGCGCGAGGCGTCCGGCGTGAACGCAAAGGTGCCGCTGGCGTTCCGGCGCGTGATGAGCGGCGCCGCGAGCCAGCGGCTGTCGCCGATCTTCTCGCTCCACTGGCCGAAGACGGCAAAATGTTTTCCGGGATTGGCCGCCGAGTATTGCTCCAGAATCCAAGCGCCGGATTCATCGAACTTCACCTCCACGGCGAATCCGCCC
>DMQW01000136.1:0-1658 GCA_003455565.1 Limisphaerales bacterium | reverse complement strand
CGCAGCACGGAAATGGTCTTGCCGCTCGCGCCGACGTTGGCCGAGCTTTCGATGTGCAGGCGCAAAATGGCCGTCTGCTTGCCGTCTTTTTTCCACATGGCGCAGCCGGTAGCCAGCGACAAGACCGCCGCCATCAGCAAAAAAGTGTTGAACCGACGCGCATAAAAATTCATAGTGCAGACACAAAATCGCAACCAGCCAATAAAGTAAAGACACATATGGGAAAACAATCCAACAAAACTGAACATAAAAAACGCCGCAAGGCCTACATCAAACGCCAGAAGGCCGTCATCAAGACCAAAAAGGCCGCCGTCAAAAAGAAAGCCTGATCGCTTTGCAAATCTAAAGGCCGTCTGCGGACGGCCTTTTTTATTTTTTCCTCGACGGAGCGCGGCTGCCCCAGCCGCAGCCCGCCCTTTATTCCACCGACTTTCTCCGGTCACGCACTGTGGCTGATCCGCAAAGCCTCAAGCCGTGCGCCGCAATTTTCCGTCGCCATCCATCAGCGCGACCAGATTAAAAACATCGCGCTGCGAACAAAACGCCACGTCCGCGCGCAGTGCAGAAATCGAAAGCAACCGCCGTCCGTTTTTGGAGCCGGCAATCGCGGCGGACAAATCAGCCTTCGACCGTAAAAAAGTCTGCCGCGCGATTTCGGCGGAATCCGAAAGTTCATCCGCCAGCAAATCCGTCAGCGCGCCCGCCGCCAGCACATCCTCCAGCGCCACGCCTTCGCCCGTGCCGGCGCACACGAGCAAAATTTCTTCCGGCTGCGACCTGTTCAAAAACTTGGCCGTCGCCGACAAGTTCAAAAACGATGAAGCCAGAATCATTTTCGAACCCGTGCAGGCGCGCAAGGCGCGCGTGCCGTTCGTCGTCGTGGAGACAATGATTTTCCCGCGCACTTTTTCCGGTGTGAACTCGCGCGGCGAATTGCCGAAATCAAAATCAATTCCGCCCGATTGCGCGGCGTGGATTTTTACGCCGTCGCGCTCGCCCGCAAGCAAAACATCCGGCTGCTGTTGGCGGAGCGCGACGGCTTCGGAAATTTCGCTGACGGAAATGATTGCCTTCGCGCCGTTTTGCAGCGCGGTGACGAAGGTGCTCGTCGCGCGCAGGATGTCGAACACGACGCACGCCGTGGCCCGCAAATCGCGGCGGACGAGCGCAGACAATTCCGCCGGTGAAAGAATGGCATCAATTTTCATCTTGTTCCGGATCGAAGATTATTTCTTTTTCGTCCGCATGTAATGAAAAAGATACTGCTGCGCGTAGCCGGCGTGCGGGCCGAAATGCGTGGCGGCAAAGCGGCGCAGCCGTTTCTCGCTCGCGCGGCGGCGCGGAAAATAGAGCTGCTGCAATGCGCGTTCAATCCACACGTCCACCGGAAACGCGGAGTCAAATCCGTAGCCGAACAGCAAAACGCAGTCGGCAATCTTGCCGCCGACACCGCGCAGCCGCATCAGTTCAGCGCGGGCGGCGGCGTAATCCAGCGCGCGAAGTTTTTCGAGATCAAACCTGCCGTCGGCGATCTGCCGCGCGGCGGCGAGCAGGCTTGGCGCGCGAAATCCCATCTTGCAATCGCGCAGTTCCGCTTCGGTGGCAGCCGCGATGCGTTGCGCGGAGGGAAAGGAATTGTAGCGGCGGTCTGCGACCGC
>DMQW01000220.1 GCA_003455565.1 Limisphaerales bacterium | reverse complement strand
GGCGGCGCGGAACTCGCGCGGGTTGAAATGTATCACTGGGGCCGGGTGCCGCTGCACACGCTGCGCGCGAATATTGACTACGGCTTCGCGGAAGCGTTGACGATGTATGGCAAACTTGGCGTGAAATGCTGGATTTGCAAAGGTGAAAACAAGCCGCAGAAGAAGAATGAAAAAGCGGAAGCGACCCCGGTCGCCGGTTAATTTTTAGAAAAAGATTTTTGTTATGGCAATGCAACCAGCAAGAGTGAAGTTTCGCAAGATGCACCGTGGCAGCCGCACGGGCATGGCGATGACTGGCAACACCGTCGCCTTCGGTGAATACGGCTTGATGGCGCTGGAACGTTGCTGGATGGACAGCAAGCAGATCGAAGCCGCGCGCGTGGCGATCACCCGCCACATGAAGCGCAAGGGCAAGATGTGGATACGGGTGTTTCCACAAAAATCTTACACGAAGAAGCCGCTGGAAACCCGGATGGGCAAGGGCAAGGCGCCGTTGGATGGCTGGGTCGCAGTGATTCGTCCGGCGAACGTGTTGTTTGAAGTGGACGGGGTTACGGAAGCGGACGCGCGTGAATCCCTGCGTCTGGCGGCCACCAAGCTGCCGATCAAAACCAAATTTATTTCGCGGCATCACCACGCGAGCTGATTGACATGAAATTTTCGGAAATCAAAGACATGACGCTGGTGGAGTTGGCGGCCAAGGGCCGTGACCTCCGGCACGAGATGTTCAACCTGCGCCTGCAACAGGCGAGCGCACAGTTGGAAAAACCCGCGCGCCTGCGCCTGTTGCGCAAGGACATCGCCCGCGTCGAAACCCGCATGTCGGCACTGCGCAACCAGGCGGTTAAATAATTTTGTATGGCTGAAGAAACGAAAAAATCTGAATCGCGCGGCAACCGCAAGCAGCGCGTCGGGGAAGTGGTCTCCAACAAGATGACCAAGACCATCGTGGTGCGCGTGGAACGCCGTTTTCCGCACCCGAAGTTCAAAAAAATCGTCACGTCCTACAAGAAGTTTTACGCGCACGACGAAAAGGCCGAGGCGAAAACCGGGGACACGGTGCTGATCGAGGAATGCCGTCCGCTGTCCAAATTGAAGCGCTGGACGCTCATTGAAGTCGTTGAGCGCGGGGTGGCGGAAACCGTTGCGGCCTGATTAAATTTTATGTTGCAAATTCGCTCCAGTTTGGATGTGGCTGACAATACGGGCGCCAAGATTGCCTGGAACATCGGCGTGCTGGGCCGCAACCAGAGGTATGCCGGCATCGGCGACGTAATCAAGGTTCACATCAAGGAAGCCGCGCCGGATGGCACGGTGAAAAAGGGCGAGGTGCATGACGCGGTCATCGTTCGCACGCGCCAGATCATCC
Organism: Limisphaerales bacterium; assembly: GCA_003455565.1. Taxonomy (GTDB): domain Bacteria; phylum Verrucomicrobiota; class Verrucomicrobiia; order Limisphaerales; family UBA11358; genus UBA11358. The sequence goes on along the minus strand of DMQW01000220.1, from coordinate 9,616 downwards.
GCCGTTCGGACGGTTCGTATGTGCGCTTTTACAGCAATGCCTGTGTCATCATTGACAAGGAATTGAATCCGAAGGGCACGCGTATTTTTGGTCCGGTGGCGCGGGAGCTGCGCGACAAGAAGTTCATGAAGATTATTTCACTCGCGCCGGAAGTTATTTGAAGGTTATGTCAAAATTTCATGTTAAAAAAGGCGACGAAGTCATCGTGCTGGCCGGCAAGGAAAAAGGCAAGCGCGGCAAGATCATCCATGTGATGACCGAGAAACAGCGCGTCATCGTCGAAGGCCTGCAGATGGTTAAAAAGCACATGCGCAAGAGCCAGCAGAACCCGCAGGGCGCGATTGTCGAACGCGAAGGTTCCATCCACATCTCGAATGTGAAGAAGGCGGAGGCGGTTGCCGCATAACAATTTTGTCACGGCCAAATCCGTGAACTGAAAAATGAAATCCAGACTTTACACAAAATACCAGACCGAAGTGGTGCCGGCCTTGAAGGCGAAGCACAACTTCGTGAACATCCACCAGGTTCCAAAGCTGGAGAAGATCGTCGTCAACATGGGCGTCAGCGCGTCGCTGGAAAAGGGCGCGCTGGACGATGCGGCCAAGGATTTGTCGCAGATCACCGGCCGCAAGCCGGTCATCAGCAAGTCCAAAAAAGCGGTGGCCAATTTTAAATTGCGCGAGAACCAGCCGATCGGCTGTCGCGTGACGTTGCGCCAGGACGCGATGTATGAATTTTTTGACCGGCTGGTGGCGACGGCGCTGCCGCGCATCCGTGACTTCCGTGGTTTCTCGCCGCGCAAGTTTGACGGGCGCGGCAACTACACGTTCGGCGTGGCCGAACAGACGATTTTCCCGGAAATCGAAATGGACAAGATCAAGCGCACACAGGGCATGGACATCACGATTGTGACGACTGCGCCGACCAACGCGCTGGCGCAGGATTTGCTGAAGCTCATGGGTTTTCCGTTCGCTGAAAAATAATTTTTGTTATGGCTAAAAAAGCATGGTTGGAGCGCAACAAGCGCAAGTCGGAGACGGTGAAAAAATACGCCGCGCTCCGCGCCGAATTGAAGGCCAAGCGCGACTACGCCGGCCTGGCGAAGCTGCCGCGTGACGCCAGCCCAACCCGGCTGGTCAACCGGTGCGCGATGAGCGGACGCCGCCGGGGTTTCCTCCGCAAGTTCGGGGTGTCGCGCATGACCTTCCGCGAAGCCGCGTTGAACGGTTTGATTCCCGGGGTGACGAAAGCGAGCTGGTAAAATAATTTTATGGATCCGATTTCTGACATGTTGACCCGCATCCGCAACGCCGGTGCCGCGCTGGTGCCGGTGGTGGAACTGCCGCACTCGCGCATCAAGGAAAGCGTGGCGAAAATCTTGAAGTCTTCCGGTTACGTTTCGGACGTGACCGTTGAAGGTGCCGTGCAGAAAAAACTCAAGATTCGTCTTAAGTTTGAAGGCAAGAAGAGCGTCATCGAGGGATTGCGGCGCATCAGTTCGCCCGGCCTGCGCCGTTATGTCGGGGCGACGGAAATTCCGCGGGTGCGCGGCGGTCTGGGCATCGCGGTCGTCTCCACCTCCGAAGGTCTGATGACCGATGTGCAGGCGCGCAAAAAAAACCTTGGCGGAGAACTGCTCTGCTACATCTGGTAATAAATTTTATGTCCCGAATTGGAAAACAACCGATTGCCATTCCGCCAAAAGTGAAGGTGGCGGTGAATGGGCAGAAAGTTCACGTCGAAGGTCCGAAAGGCAAGCTCGACTGGGAACTGCCCAAGCGCACCAGCCTCAAAGTGGAAGGCGACAAAATTGTTTTGACCCGCGCCAACGATGACGCGCAGTCCAAGGCATTGCACGGCTTGAGCCGCGCCTTGGTCAACAACATGGTCAAGGGTGTCTCCGAAGGATTTGTGCGGAAGCTGGAAATTCAAGGCGTCGGTTTCAAGGCCGCCGTCCAAGGCAAGGTCGTGAACCTCGCGCTCGGTTTTTCGCATCCGATCTATTACAACATCCCCGATCAGATCAAAGTGACCGTCGAGGAAAACACGAAGATAACGATTGAAGGGCCAGACAAGCGGGTCGTGGGTCTGGTGGCTTCGGAAATCCGCAGTTACTATCCGCCGGAACCTTACAAAGGCAAAGGCGTCCGTTACGCGGGCGAGCACGTCCAGCGCAAGGAAGGCAAGACGGTCCAATAATAATTATTTTTTCCACGGCCTGATCCGTGGAGGCATTGAGATGAGAACTGAAAAAAAATTACGGTTGAAGCAACTTCGCCAATGGCGTATCCGGAAAAAAGTTGTGGGCACGAAGGATCGTCCGCGCATGAGCGTCTGCTTCACCAACGAAAACATCCACGTCCAGTTCATTGACGACGATGCCGGCGCAACCATTGCAGCGGCTTCGACGGTGAGCAAGACGGACACAAAAAATTTGTCGGCGAATGTGAATGGCGCGAAGACCCTCGGTTCATTGGCCGCCAAGGCCGCGCTCGAAAAGGGTATCAAGGAAGTGGTGTTCGACCGTCGCGGGGCGCGTTATCACGGCAAAGTCAAGGCGCTGGCCGATGCCGCGCGCGAAGCGGGACTCAAATTTTAATCTGAAACAGGAGAATTATCGTGGCTGAAATCGAAAATAAACCAGTTGGCGGAGACCCGCAGCAGCAGCAGCAACCGCAACCGCCGCAGCAATCTCGTGGTGATTCGCGTGGCGACCGTGGCGGTCAGCGTGGCCGTGGCCGCCGCAAGCCGGAGTCCGACTCCTTTGGCAAGGGCGGAGATGAACTGGTTGAAAAAGTTGTCTACATCAACCGCTCCTCCAAGGTTGTCAAGGGCGGTCGCCGTTTCAGCTTCAGCGCGCTCATAGTCGTCGGCGACAAAAAAGGCAAGGTCGGCATCGCGCTGGGCAAGGCTTCCGAAGTGGCTGATGCCATCCGTCGCGGCGGCGAGCTGGCCCGCAACAAGATGGTTTCCGTCTCGTTGAAAGACGTGACGATTCCGCACGAAATTTATTCGACCTATGGCGGTGCAAAAATCTTGCTCCGTCCGGCCTCGCCTGGAACTGGCATTATTGCCGGCAAAACGGTCCGTTCCGTTTTGGAATCCGCCGGGGTGAAAGATATTTTGACCAAATCGCTCGGTTCCAAGAACGCGGCGAATGTCGTGAAGGCTACGTTGAAGGGTTTGTTAAGCCTCCGCACCCGCGAGCAGATTTACAAGAGCCGTGGATTGGAAATCAGAAAAGTAGAAGCGCCGAAAGCGCCGGAAGCGGCTCCGGCCATTAATTAATTTTTATGCGACTGCACAATCTTAAACCCCGTCCCGGCGCCAAACACCGCCGCAAACGGCTCGGTCAGGGCGAATCCAGCGGGCACGGTAAAACTTCCGGTCGCGGTGGCAAAGGCCAGACCGCACGTTCCGGCAGTTCCATTCGTATCGGTTTTGAAGGCGGCCAGATGCCGCTCATCCGCCGCATTCCCAAGCGCGGTTTCAACAATGCCCGTTTCGCGATTGTGCGTATCGCCGTGAATGTCGGCGACTTGAACCAGTTTGAAAATGGTGCGCGCGTTGATGAAACGGCCTTGCGTTCCGTTGGGCTGGCCAATGGCCGCGAGGACGGCGTGAAAATTCTCGGCACCGGCGAATTGACCAAAAAACTTACGGTCATTGCCAGCGCGGTCAGCGCCTCGGCCAAGGCAAAAATCGAGGCTCAGGGTGGCACCGTGGAAATCGTCACCCGCAAACCGGCTGCCCCGGCCAAGGCTTAACTGGCGTTGACGAATGTTTCGCTCTATCGCCAACACGCTCGGCAACTGCTTCAAAATCCCGGAGCTTAAATCCAGGATTTTGTTCACGCTTGGACTTTTGGCGGTCTGCCGCCTGCTGGCGGTCATCCGCATTCCCGGCTTGAACGGCGAGGCTCTGACGAACTTTTTTGCGACCCAGGGCGGCGGCGGCGGCCTGCTGGGGATGTATAACACCTTTGCCGGCGGCGCATTTGAGCATTGCGCCATCGGTTCGCTGGGCATCATGCCCTACATCAGCGCCACCATCATCATCCAGTTGCTCACGGCCGTGGTTCCGCGTTTGAGCAAATTGGCCCGTGAAGAGGGTGGTCGCACCAAGATTATCCAGTATGGACGTTATTTGACGGTGCTTTTATGTCTCGGACAGGGAGCTTATTTTGCGAACAGCTGGCTGCATCCTGAAGGCCAGTTTCCGGGCATCACCGATCGGCTGGTGTTGATTGACAATCATCTGCTGTATTACTTCGTCGCCGTGACGGTGATGACCGCCGGCACGATGTTGTTGATGTGGCTGGGTGAACAGATCAGCGAACGTGGCATTGGCAACGGGGTTTCGTTGATCATCACCGTCGGTATTCTGGCCCGTTTGCCGCAGGCCGTGCAGGCGTTGATTGATATGTTTTCGTCGCATGGCGGTGCGGAAGCGACTCACCGGCTCATGGGAACGGGTATTCTGCTGCTTGGCTTGTTGTTGCTGGTGGTGGGTGGCGTCATTGCCATCACGCAGGCGCAGCGGAAAATTCCGGTGCAATATGCCCAACGTGCCGTTGGCCGTAAAATGTATGCGGGTGGCACCTCGTTCATGCCATTGCGCGTGAACTACGCGGGCGTCATGCCGATTATTTTTGCCCAGTCCATTTTGATGTTCCCGCAGCCGGTTTGCACGTTCCTTGCGACCCATGCGCCAAGGGTTTTGCAGGGACCGTTTCAATGGCTCTCGTTGTCACTTGGTTATGGATCGGGTTTGTATCTGTTGATCTATATGTTCATGATTTTGTTCTTCTCGTATTTTTGGGTGGCGACGCAGTTCAATGAAATCCAGATTGCCGACGATTTAAAAAAGAATGGCGGTTATATTCCCGGCGTGCGTCCAGGGCAGGGCACCAGTGATTATTTGCACCACGCGATGAGCCGCATCACGCTGGCCGGTGCGATTTTCCTGACCATTATTGCGACGATTCCGATTATTTTGGCGAAGCAGTTGAACATTGATCAAAACGTGGCGCAATTTTTTGGCGGCACGAGCATTTTGATTGCCGTCGGGGTTTTGCTCGACACGATGCGTCAGGTGGAATCGCATCTGATGATGCGCCACTACGACGGCTTTCTAAAGAAAGGTCGGATCCGTGGCCGGTTCTGACCGGATTATTTTGAAGAGCGCGGACGATCTGCAGTTGATGCGTCCGGCGTGTCTGGTGGCGGGAACAGTTTTGGATGAGATTGCCGCCTTCATCCAGCCCGGGGTCACGACGCGGCAGGTGGATAATTTTGCCGCCGAGCGCATCAAGGCGCACGGGGCGAAGAGTGCGTTTTTGGGGTATCGGAAATTTCCGTGCCATACCTGCCTGTCGGTGAACGAAGAAGTGGTTCACGGCATCGCCTCGGAGCGCGAACTGCGCTTTGGCGACATCGTCAGTGTGGATGTCGGCGTGAGTTACAAAGGTTTTATCGGTGATACGGCGCGGACGGTGGCGGTCGGCGGTTGTGGCCTTGCGGCGCAACGGTTGTTGGAAATAACGGAACAGTCGCTGTATCTGGGCATTGCCCAGGCCGTTCCCGGAAAACGCGTGGTGGACATTTCGCGCGCGGTTCAACGTTATGTTGAAGCCAGCGGTTACAGCGTGGTTCGTGAATTTGTCGGACACGGAGTCGGGCGCACGATGCACGAAGAACCGCAGGTGCCAAATTTTGACGAGGGCAAGAAATCCTCGCCGAAACTGGTTCCGGGCATGACTTTGGCGATTGAGCCGATGGTCAATTCCGGCGGCGTGGACGTGAAAATTTTGAAAGACCGCTGGACAGTGGTGACGCGAGATGGTTCACTATCTGCCCATTTTGAGCATACCGTGCTGGTGACGGACGGTGCGCCGGAGATTTTGACATGCTTGAAGAAGCCTTCCGCGTTGAAGGCCGCGTGATCGAGGCGCTGCCGAACGGCACGTTTCGCGCGGAGCTGGCCAATGGCCATCGTCTGACGGCGTTCGTGACGGGCCGGACGAAAAAAGATTTTGCCGGTTTGCAGCCCGGCGACAAAGTGAAGCTGCAATTGACGCCTTACGACTTGAGCGTGGGGCGTATTTTAGTCGGCACAAAAGAATTTTAAAATGAAAGTCAGAGCGTCAGTTAAAAAATTGTGTGAGCACTGCAAAATCGTGCGCCGTCGCGGCGTGATCCGCGTCATTTGCACGAACAAACGTCACAAACAACGGCAAGGTTAATTATTTATGGCACGTATCATTGGTGTTGAAGTTCCGCCGAACAAGCGCATTGACATTGCTCTGCGCTACATCTACGGCATCGGCCCGGTCAACGCGAAAGAGGTTCTCGAACGCGCAAACATTGACCCGTTCATCCGGGCGAAGGATTTGACCGAAACGCAGCTTTCGCAAATCGTCCACGCGATCCTGGAAGGCAAGTATGTCATCGAGGGCGACCTGCGCCGCGAACTCGGCATGAACCTCAAACGTCTGCAGGGCATCAAGTGCTATCGTGGCATCCGCCATATGCGCAGCCTGCCGGTGCGCGGCCAGCGCACGCAGACCAACGCCCGCACGCGCAAAGGTCCGCGCAAGACGGTCGGTGTGCAGCGCAGTCCGACGGCCAAAGCTGGTATCCACTAACAACTAAATTTCGATATGTCCGAAGAGAAAAAAAAACCAGCCGCCCCGAAAAAAGAAGCGAAGCCCGAAGCCGCCGAGAAATCGGCGGAACCGAAGGCGCCGAAGAAAGCCGCCCCTGCCGCCGAAGCCACCGCTGTGGCTGAAGCGCCCAAGGTGATTGAACCGGTGGTTCCGACGGCGGCCGAACTGCTCGGTGAAGATCCGAACGCGAAAAAAGTTGTCAAGGCGAAGCACGCCAAGAACATCGTCAGCGGCATCGCCAACATTCTGGCTACTTTCAACAACACGCAGGTCAGCATCACCGACGCGCAGGGCAACCTTATCGGTTGGTCCAGTGCCGGCCGTGTGGGCTTCAAAGGTTCCCGCAAGAGCACGGCTTATGCTGCGCAGCAGGTCGCACAGGACGCCGCCCGCCAGGCGATGGCGCACGGCATGAAGGAAGTTGAAATTCGCATCAAAGGTCCTGGCTCCGGTCGCGAATCCGCGATTCGTGCGTTGCAGGCGATTGGTTTGGAAATCAGTTCAATCAAAGACGTGACGCCGATTCCGCACAACGGCTGCCGTCCGCGCAAGAAACGCCGCGTGTAAAAAATCGCAAATCGTAAATCAAAAAATCATAAATTTCTATGGCTCGTTATACAGGTCCCCGCGTCCGCATCAGCCGCCGTTTCGGCATCCCGATTTTCGGCCCGACGAAATATCTTGAACGCCGCAACTACGGTCCCGGCGTCCACGGCCCGAAGTCCCGTCGCAAGACGACCGACTACGGTCTGGGTTTGATCGAGAAGCAGAAGCTCCGTTACTTCTACGGCTTGATGGAGAAGCAGTTTCGCGGCGTCTATGAGAAGGCCAAGAACAAGCGCGGCATCACCGGCGAGACGATGTTGCAGATTCTGGAAACTCGCCTCGACAACGTCTGTTATCAACTTGGTTTTGCCAACACCCGCGCCGCTGCCCGCCAGATGGTCAATCACGGCCACATCACGGTGAACGGACGCAAGGCCAGCATCGCGTCGTTCGCGACGAAGGTGAACGACGTCATCGGCGTCAAAAACAACACAGTTTCGCGCCAGCTCGCGACGAAGAATTTTGAAGTCACCACCAGCCGTGCGGTGCCGGATTGGTTGTCATTGAACAAGGAAGAGTTCAAAGGCACGGTCATGCGCATCCCGACGCGTGACGAAATCCAGCCGATCGCCAATGAGCAGACGGTGGTCGAATTTTATTCCCGTTAAAAAAACAACCCGTCCCGTTCGCGGGACAAAAAACAATTATACGGATTCCGGCGCGGCTGGGAATAAACGCACGGAGTCAGATTAAAATTGTTGAAAGAAAAATATGCCAGTTCGTTTAGGACGTTTTGAAATGCCCAAGCGGTTGCAGAAAGACGAAGCCACCGCCACCGAAACCTACGCCAAGTTTGTCGCCGACCCGTTTGAAACCGGTTACGGCCAGACCATCGGCAACTCGCTTCGCCGCGTGCTGCTTTCGTCGCTCGAAGGCGCGGCGGTCACCTCCTTGAAGGTGGACGGCGCGATGCACGAGTTCGCCACGATTGACAGCGTTGTGGAAGATGTCACCGACATTGTCTTGAATCTCAAGAAAGTGAAGTTCAAAGCGCACAGCCGCGATGAACAGGTGTTGATGCTCACGGTGAACAAGGAAGGCGCGGTTACTGCCGCCGACATCCAGACCAACCAGAATATTGAACTGGTCAATCCCTCGCAGCACATCTGCACGCTGGACAAGAAGAAAAAAATTGAGATGGAGCTGACGGTCAAGGTTGGCCGTGGTTTCTGTCCGAGCGACGAAAACAAAAAGCCCGGCCAGGCCATCGGCGTCGTGGCGATTGATTCCATTTTCTCGCCGGTCACCCGGGTGCGTTACAATGTCGAGGCCGCGCGCGTCGGCAACCGCACGGACTACGACCGCCTGGTTTTGGAAATCTGGACCGACGGGCGCATCACGCCCGATGACGCGCTCACGCAGGCATCGGCGATCCTCGCTCATCACCTCGACGTGTTCGTCGGCTACGACAAGAACGCGGTTGAATTTGAAGAAGCGGCGGACAAGCAGGACGACGAAAAGGCGAAGCTCAAGAAGCTGCTTAACATGAGCGTCAACGAAATCGAGTTGAGCGTCCGCGCGGCGAACTGCCTGAACAACGCCAACATCACCACCGTCGGCCAGCTCGCGCTGAAGACCGAGCAGGAGATGCTCAAGTATCGCAACTTCGGCAAGAAGTCGCTGAACGAAATCAAAGACAAGCTCGTTTCGCTGAACCTCTCGCTCGGCATGAATTTTGAACCGGGCCTGGTGGATGCGCCGAAAGAAGAGCCGAAAGCCGAATAAGGAACTGCCATGAGACATTTGAAGCGCACGGCCAAACTGGGCCGCACATCCGAACATCGCAACGCGATGCTTGCCAACCTCGTTTGCAGCCTGATTGAACACAAACGCGTGACCACGAGCCTCGCGAAAGCCAAGGCCGCCCGTTCCGTCGCGGAGAAGATGGTCACGCTCGGCAAGCGCGGCACCATTCATGACCGCCGACTGGCGGTTGCCCGGTTGCATCAGGACTCCGCCGCCAAGACTTTGTTCACCGAAATCGCGCCCGCGTTCAAGGATCGCAAGGGCGGTTACACCCGCATCGTGAAACTTGGACAACGTCAAGGTGACGCCTCCCAGAGCGCGATTCTCGAATGGGTTGATTTCACACCCGCCGCGCCCGCGACGACCGAAGCTGTTCCGGCAGCCGAAACCAAGCCGGAAACAAAGCCGAAAGAAAAATAAAACGGTTCGCCATTTTCACGGCCCGCTCGCGAGAGCGGGCCTTTTTGTTTTCAGCGCAGAAAAATTCCTGTTGCGCCTGATTTGAAAAAATGCTTATCTGCCAGCGCAAGCATGAATTCAAAATGGCATTCGGAGTCGTTGGGCAATTACGGAAATATAGCAAACTATATTGACATT
>DMQW01000402.1:4907-5101 GCA_003455565.1 Limisphaerales bacterium | reverse complement strand
AAAAAGACCGATCACGAGCTGACTCAAGACAAATGTTACCGGGGCGGGGCGGGGATGAAATGGGAAAGTTAGTTGAACGCCCGACCTCACCCCGGCCCTCTCCTCCGAGGAGAGGGGGAATTGTTCGCAGCCGTCTTGAAAATTTGTGCGACTGGATTGGCCAGACAGTCAGCCGCAAAACCAGAAGCGGCCAC
>DMQW01000402.1:0-4633 GCA_003455565.1 Limisphaerales bacterium | reverse complement strand
GAGAGGATAAAAGGTGAGGGCGAGCGCTCACACAAAATCAAATTGATTGAACAGGCGGAAGTCTCGCGGACATTTCGGCCCCGGCAAAGCGCTAGGGGACTTCTGACCTCGATCATCTGGCTTCCGCCCTCTGTCCGATAGGTGACGACGTGAGGAGTCTCATTTGTTTCTGATTTCAGCTTTCAGCTTTTCAGGATTTCAGATTTTCGTTTTCAACTCGCGTCTGGCCGATGCGGTGATCGGCGTTCCGGGTGGGGGCTTTTTCCGCCGGGCGGGACGCCCGCCGCTACCGCCGCGCCACGCCGCCATTTCAAGTTTGAAGTTCAAACCGGACACTGCCTTTTTGTTTGCGGTTTGGAAAACAACCGGCATCATGCGGCCTTCAAAATAAGCGGGTTTAGTGCCGGAAAGTTTGAGGTGACACACAATACGTTCATGGAGTTCAAGTCTCATCGCTGGCTTTGGCGGCTGACGATGGTGGTTTGTTTTTTGGCGTCGCTGACGCAAGAGGCCTGCGGACAGGAGGCGTTGCGCCTGTCGCTGGCGGGCGATGCCGCCGCCCGGGCAAATCGCGAGGCAACCGCTACAATTGGTTATTACAATCTGTTGCTGGGACGCACGGCGTGGCGTTTTTCAGCGGGATTGAGCGCCGAGTATGATGACAATGTGCGCCTGCAACCGCAAAACCCCGAGGGTGATTTTATTTTCCGTCCCAATTTTAACGCTCAAATGCACCGGCCGGTCACGGAAAAAAACAGTCTGGATATTTCGCTGGGCGTTGGTTACTCGGAATATTTGCAACATGGCGACTTGAACCAGTTTTACATCAATCCGGGATCGGGATTTTCCTTCGATATTTACCTTGGCGATTTTGCGATCAACCTGCACGACCGGATTTCCGTGACCGAGAACGCCTATGAAAATCCCGGGGTGAATAGCAACAATGGCAACAACGCGCGGTTGGAAAACGCAGCGGGCGCAAGTGCGACCTGGGATTTGAACAAGGCGGTCGTCACGGCGGGTTACGACCATGCCAGTTACATGTCGCTGGGTTCCAGCCAGTCACAGCCGGATGGGTCGTCCGAGAATCTGTATGTCAACGCTGGCGTGCGCGTGCGTCCCGAAATCCTGATCGGGGTCGAAGCGGGCGGCGGATTGACCAGCTACGATCAATCCAGTTCGGCGGCAGTTTTACCGGACATGATGCAATGGAACGCGGGCGTATTTTGCCAGGCGCAAATCAGCGAATACATGAGCGCGCGACTGGACGCGGGTTACACGGTGCTTTCGCCGGCGGGCACGGCTTCGACCAATCTGAACATGGGCGACACGGCCGATTATTATTTTCAATTTTCGCTGTCGCACCGGGTCAATCAGTTTCTTAACTACACGCTATCGGCGGGGCGCAGCACGGATTTTGGATTTTTCGGACAGGCTTACAGCCATTACTTCGCACGACTGCAACCGAACTGGAATCTATTCAGAAAGTATCAAATCAGCACGCCGTTCGCGTGGGAACAGGGATCACAAACTTACAATCAAGCCGCCGATTTTGACCAGTTCAGCATGGGAATAAACCTCGGGCGACAAATCACCAAAAAACTTTCCGGCAGTATTTCCTATCAATTCGTTGAGGAAACCTCCAGTCAGGCGGGGCTTAATTACATGGTCAACATTCTGGGCTTGAACTTTTCCTACCAGTTCTGAATACTGTAAACCCTTTGTGAAAAGATTGTTTTCATTTCTCCTGATCTGGGCTGGGGTGACTGGGCTGCCAGTATTTGCACAGTTGCCACCCGCCACCAGCACCCCTGTCACGGGACAACCGGCCGCAGTCCCGGGGTCAAATCCCGGCAGTGTGCCCGGTTTGTTCAACGGTTACGCGCCGGATGACACCTATAAATTGCGCGCTGGCGACGCCGTAAGCTTCCAGATTCTGGAGGATCGGATTTTGGAAATTCAGACCGCGCCGACCAGTCTGGTCGTGGCGGATTCCGGCGAGCTGGATGTGCCTTACATCGGCCGGGTGATGGCGGTGGATAAAAACTGCAAGCAACTGGGCGAGGAAATCAAAGCCGCGCTGGAAAAGGATTATTACAAGCAGGCCACGGTGGTTTTGTCCCTGAACATTGCCAACCGGCTTTGGGGGCGCGTTTACATCTTGGGACAGGTGCGGCAACAGGGCCCGCTCGACGTTCAGGTGAACGAGAATCTTACCGCCGGCAAGGCGATTCTGCGGGCGGGCGGCTTTGCGGATTTTGCCAACAAGAAAAAAGTCACGGTTGTGCGCGCCAATTCAGACCCGAAAGGAAAACCCCAGACTTTCGACCTGGACATGACGCAAATTCTGGAGGAGGGGAAAATCGAGAAGGACATCGTTTTGCAACCGAACGACCTCATCATTGTGCCTTCACGACTGATCAATTTTTAGCGCCATTTAGAAAATTGCCATGAAGGAAGATTCAGCATTAACAGCTCCTGATCGCCACGCCTGGGGCAGGAAGTTTTTTTCGCGGGTTCAGCGCTATCGCAATCTGCTGCTGCGCCGCTGGTGGGTGCTGGTGGTCTGTCTGGTTCTGGCACTGGGAATTGAAGCCGTCCATATCCAGTTTACGCCACCGGAATTCATCTCGGTGGGGCAGATGATCGTCAGCATCAAAGTCAATATCCAGCAAGGCTCGCTCTACACCGAGGAATTGGGCAATTTTCTGGGAACCCAGGCCGCTCTGATGCAAGGCAACGAAGTCCTTAACCGGGCCCGGGAACGCGTGGCCAGCCAGAATCCCGGCGTCACCCCCAAGCCGGTGGCCCTGCAAGTTTCGGTTCTGCCGAAGACGACGATTTTTATTCTGCGCGCCACGGGCGGAAACCCGGAATACACCAAAGCCTATCTCCAGGCGTGCATGGATGAATACCGGAATTTGAAAAAGGGAATGACCGAGCACGCGTCCGACACCACCGTTGCCGGATTGACCGACCAGATGTTGCGGCTGGATCCGGAAATGCGGAAGGTGGACGATCAGGTGGCGGTCTTTTTGAGCACCAATGACGTCGCGTTTTTGGAAGAAGCCAGTGGCGTGGCCAATTATTTAAGCGTGCTTTATCAACGACTGGCCGAGTCCAAGTCAGAGTATGACCTGCTCCAGTCCATGACCCTGGATCAAAACCTCCTGCTCGAACAGGGTCGGTCGCCCGCGCTGGCGGGCGCGGGAATGCCGGGCGGTCTGGGAACGGGCAATGGAATTCTGGCCAATGCCGCGTTAGGCGGACAGTCCACGTTGTTCGCTCCCAGCACGATGGGGATGCAGTATCTGTCCATCAAACAACAAATCCTGCTGCTGAAGGCGGAGCAAGACCGGTTTGGAGAATTTCTAAAGCCGAAACATCCCAAAATGGTCGCGATGAACGAAGAGTCCGAAAAAATGGGCCGGCTGCTGGGCATTTACCGGGATCAAAGCGTGGAGCAACTGGAAGCCAAAAAGAGCGCCTTGGCGTTGCAAATCAAAAATCTTGAAAACCAGACCAAACAGTGGGGCAGGCAGAACATTGAACTGGGCCATAAAAGCGCTGAATACGCCAGCTTGAAAGCCAAAAGCCAGCGCCTCCAGGCGCTTTACGATCAATTGCTGGCCACGTTCCAGACCCTGAACGTCAACAAAGACGCCAGCCCGGAAACCGTCACCATTTACCAGCCCGCCAGCGATGCGTTTCCGGACACAACTTTGCTTAAAAAGGGATTGATGTTCGCCGGCCTGCTTGGCCTTGGTTTGGGGCTGGCAATTCTGATTTTGATGGATCGTGTGGATGACCGGATGAGTTCGTTCACGGAACTTGAAGAATTGTTCGACGAAGATGTTTTGGGAAATGTCCCGCGCGAGAAATCACCCGATAAAAACACGGTTCTGCCATTGTTGCAACCTGATGATCTGCGGCATCCTTTCGTGGAGTCCTATCGTAATTTACGCTCGTCACTGCTCTACATGGCGGAAACCGGCACCCGCCCGCACACCTTGTTGATTACCAGTGCCGTGCCCAACGATGGCAAATCCGTGACCGCCGCCAATCTGGCCATCACCCTCGCCACGGGCGGTTCGCGCGTGTTGCTGGTGGACGGCGACTTGCGCAAAGGCAGCCTGCATAGCCGCTTCAAAATCCAGGCCGACACCGGCTTGTCCGAATCCCTGGCTCAAGGCATGGACTGGCATAAAGCCGTCAAGGAAACCACCGTGGGCAATCTCTTTCTGCTGCCGCGCGGCGCCTCGACGCAGCATTCGAGCGAACTGTTCCTCGGCCCGGTCATGGGAAAATTCCTTCAGGAAACCATCAAGGAATATGATTACGTCCTGATTGACACCGCCCCGGTGATGGCGGCGGACGATGTCACCAGCCTCGCGCCGCGCGTGGATGGCGTGATTTTTGTGGTGCGCGCGGAATTCACCTCCGCCCGCGTGGTGCGCGCATCGCTGGACATGTTGTATCAACGCAAAGCGCGCGTCCTCGGCCTGGTCTTCAACGCGGTGCGCATGTCGGTGGGGGGTTACTATAATTATTACCGCTATCAGGACTATTACTCGACGCATCCGGGCAAATAACGGTTTGCCGGCGGCGAAATTCTCCCGAACATGACTGAAAA
>DMQW01000072.1 GCA_003455565.1 Limisphaerales bacterium | reverse complement strand
CCGACGAACTGGCCCGCGCCGCCACCAGCGCGTTTGCAAATGGGGAGCGCGCCCGCCCCGGGCGCAGCCAACGACGCCCTCGTCGTTGGCTTTCGCGCGGTGGACACACGCAATTTTGATAGTTCAACATCCCTGCAAAAGTCCGGCGCGAGGGCGCGCCGAACCGCACGCGAGGCGCGTGCGCTCCCCAGCGCGTGATCGCATTGCGCGCTTGCCGCGTTTTGCATTTGAGGCTATTTTCATATTGAAGTTATGAGCGTCGCCGAAGCCGTCATGGAAAAATTGAACGCGCTCCCGCCCAAAAAGCAGGAGCAGGTGCTGCATTACGTCGAGTCGCTTGACCAGCCGGCCAAAACAAATTCCGAAGTCAGCCAGGCCGATCCTTACGAATGGTTGAAGTTTGCCGCCAGCATGAACCTCGACGGCCCGCCGGATTGGTCGGAAAAATTTGAAGATTATCTCAACGGAAACGCAGGTGAAACTGGACGCTGAAGTTTTTCTGGACTCGGCCTATTTGATCGCGCTCGGCGTTCCTGCGGACCAGCATCACGCGCAGGCAGTTGAACTTTTTCAAGCGATCAGCGCGGCGCGGATTCGCATTGTGACCAATCGCGCCGTATTGTTGGAAGTCGGCAGCTCGCTTTCAAAAATCCGTTTTCGTCCGGCAGCCATCAATTTGCTGGACAAAATGCAAAAATCATCGGTCGTAGAAATCATTCCCGTGACAGAAGAACTGTCTGGCGCAGGTTGGAAATTGTTTTGCCACAGACCAGATAAAGAATGGAGTTGGACGGATTGCATTTCATTCATCGTGATGCGCGAACGCGGAATCAAGCAAGCATTGACTACCGACGAACATTTCGAGCAGGCCGGTTTCGTCGCGCTACTCCGCCAATAATTTCTTCATGCAAAACTTTGAACTGCTTTCCTTCGCCAGCGCCGACGAACTGGCCCGCGCCGCCGCCAGCGCGTGGCTGGACGAAATCGCGGCGGCCAATCGCGCGGGCAAACCGCATTGCGTCGCGCTTTCCGGCGGCCGCATCACGCAAAAATTCTTCGCCGCGACCGTCGAACAGGCCAAAACCCGCGCCGTTTCCTTCGAGCGCGTCCATTTTTTCTGGGCAGACGAACGCTGCGTTCCGCCGACCGACCCGGAAAGTAATTTCAAGCTGGCGAACGAACTTTTGTTCGCGCCGCTGAACATTTCCGCCGAAAAAATTCATCGCCTGCGCGGTGAAGATTCACCTTCAGTCGCCGTCAAAAATGCCGAAGCAGAGTTGTGTCGCATCGCACCGCAAAACCAAAATCACCAGCCGGTTCTGGACCTGGTTTTGCTGGGCATGGGCGAGGACGGCCACGTCGCTTCGTTGTTCCCGAACGCCGGGCCGGAAGTCTTGAATTGCGCGGTGCCATTTCTGGCGGTGGAAAATTCGCCCAAGCCGCCGCCGCGCCGGATTTCGTTGAGCTATCCGGCCATTGCCGCCGCGCGGCAGGTCTGGGCGCTGGTTTCCGGCGCGGGCAAAGCGGACGCCTTGCGCGAATCTTTGTCGCCGGACGGCCAGACGCCGCTGGCGCGCGTCATCCAGTCGCGGACAGGAACAAAAATGTTCTCTGATTTGCCAAAATCCGACTTGTAACCAAACGGTTAATAAGTATTTAATGGCCTGGTTGCGCCGCCTGAAAAATTTTTGAAAAAAAGTTTGAACCTTTTTCCGCCGGGTGCGTCTGATAATCAGTAACGGTTTTGATTTCGCTGTTCGTTTAGGGTTGGCATAGAGGTTTTGCTTGCGGCGCAGCTCGAACAGCGACCCTAAGTTGGCTGCGTCGCCCTTCTGAGCGCCCCGGTGAGGGCGTATGTAAACCTCGTCACCACGAAGGCCGGACGCAAGTCCGGCCTTCTTCTTTTTTCGGTGGATAATTCCGCATTGATTACGGGTGAAAGACCATTAAAATTCCCAACGCATGAAGCATCAGCTCGATTTTGAAAAGCCGATCACCGAATTGCAGAACAAGCTGCAGGATCTCCGGACACATCCACAGAAACACTCGCTCGGCATCAGTTTCGAGGAGGAAATCCAGATCATCGAAAAGAAACTGGAGGAAACCCGCCGGCAGGTTTTCCTGAACCTCACCGCCTGGCAGCGCGTCCAGCTCGCGCGCCATCCGCGCCGGCCTTACACGCTGGATTATTTTGAAAAAACGTTTTCTGATTTTGAAGAATTGCATGGCGACCGGATGTTCGCCGAGGATCGCGCGATGGTCGGCGGGTTTGCCAAACTGGGCGAACATCGCGTCGTTGTCATCGGCACGCAAAAAGGCCGCGATACGAAGGAAAACATTTTGCGTAATTTCGGTTCCGCGCATCCCGAAGGTTACCGCAAGGCGCTGCGTTTGATGCGGCTGGCGAATAAATTTGGCCTGCCCATCATCACGCTCATTGACACGGCGGGCGCGTATCCCGGCGTCGCGGCGGAAGAACGCCACATTGCCGAGGCCATCGCCGTCAATCTCCGCGAAATGACCTTGCTCGAAGTGCCGATCATCAGCGCTGTCATTGGCGAAGGTGGTTCCGGCGGCGCGCTGGGCATCGGCGTGGCCGACCGCGTTTTGATCCTGGAAAACGCCTATTATTCCGTCATCAGCCCCGAAGGTTGCGCCGCTATTTTATGGAAAGACCGCGCCAACGCCGCCAAGGCGGCGGCGGCGCTGAAAATCACCGCGAACGACCTGCTTAATTTTAATCTCGTGGACGAAATCGTGCCGGAACCGTTAGGCGGCGCACATACCGACGCCGCCGGCACGGCGGCGAATTTGAAGACGCATCTGCTCAAGCACCTCGAAGAAATTCTTGCGTTGCCGGTGGCAGAACGCCTGAAAAAGCGTTACGAAAAATTCCGGGCGCACGGCCATTTCATCGAGAAAACCGAGCCGGCGGAAAATGGCGCGGTTCTCCAGCCCGCCGCCGTTTGATTTATCATGCTG
This sequence comes from Limisphaerales bacterium, assembly GCA_003455565.1. GTDB lineage: Bacteria > Verrucomicrobiota > Verrucomicrobiia > Limisphaerales > UBA11358 > UBA11358. The sequence goes on along the minus strand of DMQW01000072.1, from coordinate 941 downwards.
TATCCACTGACGTTTCAGCCCATTTTCAAGGAGCGCATCTGGGGCGGGCGCGAACTTGAACGGCTTTACGCCAAAAAGATTCCCGCCGGCAAACCCATCGGTGAATCGTGGGAAATTTCCGACCGGCCCGGCGATGCCAGCGTCATTGCCAACGGTCCGCTCGCCGGGAAAAATCTGCGCTGGCTCATGGAAAATCACGCGCACGAACTGCTCGGCGACGCGAAGCCAGCCAGCGAAAATCGCTTTCCGCTGTTGATTAAAATTCTCGACGCGCGCGAAAAACTTTCGCTGCAAGTTCATCCGCCGGCAAGCAACGCCGCCGAACTTAAAGGCGAGCCGAAGACTGAAATGTGGTTCATCGCCGACGCCGCGCCCGGCGCGGAATTGTTCGTCGGCCTCAAACGCGGCGTGACGCGCGCGGAGTTTGAGAAAAAAATTTCCAATGGCAGCGTGGCCGAATGTTTTCATCGCGTGCCGGTGCGCGCGGGCGACACGATGTTTCTGCCGAGCGGCCGCGTCCACGCCATCGGCGACGGTCTGGTGATTTTTGAGATCCAGCAAAACTCGGACACGACGTATCGCGTGTTCGACTGGAATCGCACCGGTCTCGATGGCAAGCCGCGCGAACTGCACATCGCGCAATCGCTGGCCAGCATTGATTTCAATGACTTTGAACCGAAGCTCGTTGAAACGAAATTCACCGGCGATGAAGTCAAAGTCCGTCCGCTGCTGAACGATCCGTTGTTCAATGTTGAAGCACTGGAAATGAAATCTGGCGCGAGCCTGAACTTGAAACCGCGCAAATTGCAAATCGTCGCGGCGGTGCGTGGACGGCTTGCAATTCAGAACGGTCCGGTTTCGGTGGAATTATCCGCCGGACAATTTTGTCTCGTGCCGGCAAGTCTGGAGCGGACAAAGGTTTTGGCAAAGGCTGAAGCGTC
>DMQW01000255.1:5630-5923 GCA_003455565.1 Limisphaerales bacterium | reverse complement strand
TCGTCCGCAACAAAGTGTCGCTGGCCCAACCGCTGCCCGCGCGGCAATTGCAGACGCTGGAGCGCATTCCCGGAATCGTGGCGGTCTCGCCGTTCTCGTTTTACGGCGGCCTTTACAAGGGCGATGAGAAGTTCACCAGCTTCGCGCAGTTCGCGGTGGATCCGGCACGGACGCAGTTGCTTCTCGCGGATGCCAAAATTTCGAAGGCGCAGATGGAAGCATGGATCGCCGACCAGACTTCGTGCATCGTCGGCCGGATGACGGCGGATCGTTACGGCTTGAAGGTCGGCGAC
>DMQW01000255.1:4395-5433 GCA_003455565.1 Limisphaerales bacterium | reverse complement strand
ACGGCTTGAAGGTCGGCGACCGGATGCAATTCACCGGGCAGATTTATCCGTGTGACCTGGAATTGAAAATCGCCGGGATTTACCATGGCACGGCGGACGACCGCAACGTGATTTTTCACCAGAAGTATCTGGATGAATTGCTCGGCAATCCCGGCACGGTCGGCACCTGGTGGGTGCGCGCCGCGTCCGCCGCCGAAGTGCCGCTGGTGACGGAGCGGATCAACCGGGCGTTCGCGAACACCAGCGCCGAGGTGCGCGCGGAATCGGAGCGCGCCTTTTTGCTGGGCTTCGTTTCCATGTGGGCGAACATCAAGACGCTCATCGGCGGCATCAGCATCGTGGTGATTTTTGCGCTGCTGCTCGTGACCGTCAGCACGATGAGCATGGCCATCCGCGAACGTTTCCGCGAACTGGCGATCCTGAAAGCGATTGGTTTTCGCCGCCGCGAATTGTTCGCCTTCATCCTCGCGGAAAGTTTCGGGCTGGCCATGGGCGGCGCAATTTTTGGCGCGGGCGGCGCGTGGGTGGTTTATCATTTGCTCAACATCCAAAAACTGACCAACGGCGTCTTCGTCATGTTTGAAGTCACGCCGCGCATGATGGGGCTGGCGTTCTCGGTGGCCGCGCTGCTCGGCGTGCTCGCGGCGATTGCACCGATGTTCACCGTGGGCCGCACCAGCGTGGTGCAAGGTTTGAAAACTCTCGACTGACCATGGCTTTACCCATTCGTTACAGCCTTCGCAACGCGCTCGTCCGCTGGCGTTCGACCATCGCCACGGTGCTGGGCATCGCGCTGGTCGTGTTCGTCTTCGTGCTGCTGCAATCGCTCGCCGCCGGCATTGAAAAAAGCAGCGGCAACACCGGCGACCCGCGCAACATCATGGTCACGCGCAAAGGTTCCACCGCCGAATCTACGAGCCTCATTTCCCGGCAGAATCTGCAGGACATCCGTTACTTCCCGGAAATCGCGCGCAATGCGGAGGGCGAGCCTGTCATCTCCGCCGACGTGCTGGTGCTCGTGAATTTGCCGCGTCGCAA
>DMQW01000255.1:0-4298 GCA_003455565.1 Limisphaerales bacterium | reverse complement strand
GTCGGCTGGCTCGCCGGCGGCGGCAGCGCATTTGATTCTGAATGCTGGCTGGACGCGGACGAATGCCGGGCCATCTTTGAGCGCAACCTGTATTCGAGCTTTCTCATCCGGGCGGTGGACGCCGCGGCGGGCGAAAAATTTATCCAGCGCATTGAAGCGGACCGCCGTTTCAAACTTAAAGCCGAGCGGGAAGTGGAGTATTATCGCAAGCAGACCATGACCGCTGCCCCGATCAAATGGCTTGGAAATTTTCTCGCCGTGACAATGTCCATCGGCGCGGTGTTCGCCGCGATGAACACGATGTATGCCGCCGTCGGCGCGCGCACGCGCGAGATCGGCACGTTGCGCGTGCTGGGATTTCGCCGCCGCGCCGTGATCGTCGCGCTGCTGCTGGAAGGTGGTTTTCTCGCGCTGCTCGGCGGCGTGTTGGGCTGCGCGGTTGCGTTTTATTGGAACGGTTACACCACGGCCACGATGGGCATGGAAACTTTCAGCGAAATTGTTTTTGAATTCAGCGTCACGCCGATGCTGGTGGCGAAAGGCCTGGTTTTCGCGGTCGTCGTTGGCCTCGTCGGCACGGCGTTGCCCGCCGTCCGCGCCGCGCGCCTGCCTGTCATTGCCGCCCTCAAATCTCTATGAACGAAGAACAGAAATCCCCAGTCGCCCGGCTCCACATTGATCCCGCCGACCGGCAGCGTTCCACAGGCGTGGTCAAAATTATTTTTATCGGCGTGGCGCTCGTGGCGGTGATCGCGCTGCTGGTCTGGCAGCCGTGGTCAAATGAAGGCCAGCGCACGTTGAACAGCAAAGGTGGCATTGCCGTCACGGGTGAAACGGCGGCGAAAAATTCCGTTGCCGCCACCAATGTGAATTCACCGGCGAACTCCGCGCGCCCGGCCGACGCGGATGTCGTGCTCACCGTCAGCGGTTACATCATCACCCGCGAACGCATCGAGATCAGCCCGCGTTTCATGGGCATCGTGAACTGGATTGGCGTGAAGAAAGGCGACGCGGTCACGAACGGCCAGGTGGTGGTGCTGCTCGACGACAAGGAATTCAAAGCGCGGCTGGTCGAAGCCGGCGGCCAGATGGCGAACGCCCAGGCCGGTCTCGCCAAGGCGGAACTGGATTTCACCCGCATCCGCGAGCTGGCCAAGACCGACATTGAATCCAAGCAGGCCGTGGACGACGTCCGCATCCGTGTGGATTCCGCCCGCGCCCAGCTCACCGCCGCCGAGGGCGCGCGCGACGTGGCACAGGCCTATGTGGACTGGTGCACCATCCGTTCGCCGATTGACGGCGTGGTGCTGGAAAAACTCGTGAACCCCAACGAACTGGTCATGCCGCAAAGTTTTGGCGGCACGCGCGGCCCAAGCACCGCGCTGATCGCCGTGGCCGACCCGAAGGATTTACAAGTGGAAATTGACATGAACGAAGCCGACCTCGCAAAAATTTCGCTGAAACAAAAATGCCGCGTCAGCCCGGAAGCTTATCCGGACAAGCATTACGAAGGCACCGTGGTCGAGATCGCGCCCGAAGCGAACCGCGCCAAAGGCACGCTGCAAATCAAGGTGCAGATCCAGAATCCCGACGGCTTCCTCACGCCGGAGTTGAGCGCCAAAGTGGAATTTCTGAAAACAAACTGAGCCGCCGCACGGGCGCGTCAATCGCGCTTTCATCCACCGGCGGCCATCCGCTATGCTCACCGCATGAACTGCATCGTCACCGCCGGGCCGACGTTTGAGCCGCTTGACGACGTGCGCCGGCTCACGAATTTTTCCACGGGCCGGCTCGGCACGGAACTCGCCAATTTTCTCGCCGCGCACGACCATCAAGTCACGCTGCTCATCGGCGAATCGGCCACTTATGCACGCGAACTCAAGGCGCAGTCGGTCAAAGTTTTTTCCACGACGGCGGATTTGCGGACGAAGCTGAAATCCTTTGCCGGCAAAAAGGTGGACGCCATTTTTCACGCCGCCGCAGTGAACGATTTTGCGTTCGGAAAAATCTTCGCGCAGAATGACGCGGGCGAATTCACGGCGCTCAAAACTTCCAAGAAAATTTCCACGCGGTCGGGCGAGTTGCTCGTGGAACTCGTGCCGACGCCGAAAATCATCGCCGAACTGCGCGGCTGGTTTCCGCAAACCAAAATCATCGGCTGGAAATTTGAGGCGGCCGGCAAACGTGCGGACGCGCTGCGCTCCGCTGAAAAACAAATCAGCGATTGTTCAACCGATGCCTGCGTGGCGAACGGCCCGGCTTACGGAAAAGGTTTTGGCCTGGTCGCGCCCGATGGACAAAAACATTTTGTGACGATGGATAAACTGTTTGCCGCCCTTTCAAATGTGTAGCAGCGGATGTGAGTCCGCTCCAAATAAATAATGAACCGACTCACGTCGGCTGCTACTTGGAATCACGCCTCGAAATTTTTTAACTGGCGAATGCCCCATTTCATCGGCAGCCAGCCAACCATGAAGGATAACGCCACAAACGCGGTGATGCATATGAACGCCAGATCCGTTCGCGCATGAAATCCGCCGCCGCCGGCCACCAGCAGCGCGAGCGAGGCGATGATGTAAGTTGAACTCAACACGAAACACAGCGTGCCGCCGAAGCCGCTGACGATTTTGTTCGGGTTGGTTTCCTTCACATTCGGAAACAACACGCCGAGGCCGACCGCGAGGCCGTTGAGCGCAAAGGTCATCGCGGTGATGACTGCACCGAAAAACGCCACGTCCGTCCACGGCATTTTCAACAGGTAACACGAGAGCGTGACGAGGCCGAGCGTGACCGACAACGAGGCCGCGCTCGCCAGCCAGTATTTCGTTTTGACGATGCGCGCCAGCCCCATCGGCGACATGCCGACAATCCACAGCCGCCGGCCTTCGAGCGAAAATTGCGGGAAGACAAAGCGCGTGGTGACGGACGCGAGGTTGAATGCGCACGCCCCAAGATTCAGGAACGCGACGGCATTAATCCAGAACGGGCTGGTGAGCTGGTGCGTGAAGTTGCGGAGGTTGATGATGTAGGCGCCGAGCAGGCCGAAGAACATCACGGACTGGCCCCATTGCGTGGTGTCGCGCCAGAACATCCGCACGTCTTTCACCGCCAGCGCCCGGGTGTCCGGCGCGAGCCAGAATAATTTTTCAAAAATTTTTTCCAGAAAACCCGGGGCGGCGGAGCGGCCCGCACGCACGCGGGAGAAATTAAATTTGAACCCGTTGCCTGAACGGCTTTGCACCGCCGACGCGGTGTTGTAAAATAATTTTCCGAACTGCGTGAACGCGATGCTCCCGAAAAACAGCGTGTGGCTCAACAGCACCGCCGCAAAAAAAACCGCGCCGCTGGTGATGCCTTCCGCCCATTGCAGCACCGCCGACGAGAGCCAGTAGCTGGGCAGGAACGGAAACATCGTGAACCGCGTCTTGGCCAGCAGCCGGTCGAGCGCCTCCATTGTGCGCTTGTCCAGCAGGTCGTCGTCCACGGGAGTTGACTTCCACCAGAAAGCGACGAACGCCAGCAATACCAATGCCAGCAGCAGCAGCGCGATTTGAAAACTGCGCCGGTCTAAAAATCTTCCAATCAAAATCGCCAGTGCCGCGCCCAGCACGCCCGGCAAAATGATGAACAACCCGATCAGCAAAACCGTCAGTGGATAAAAATGCCACGGCACGCCGCGCACCAGACCGAACGCGACCAGCAGCGGCGCAATCAAAAATAAAAACGCCCAGGACGCCAGCACCGTGGATTCAATAAATTTCCAGCGGAAAATCGTCTGCGTAGAAACCGGCAGCGTCAGCAGAAAGGCCGTCTCGTGGTTGCGGAACAGATTGGTGTAGGCGATGACGAGGTTGCTCAACAGCAGCAGTGCGAACAAAAAAGCGAACAGCGTGTAAAGCAGCCGTTCCGTCAGCACCGCGCCGAGGCCGGGAAACTTGGCGACGAATTTCATCCCGTGATAAAACAGCTCGAACGCCAGCACGAGATAGCCCGCGACAAAAATTCCGATGATGCCCGAGAGCAGCCGCGATTGTTCGCGGATCGCCAATAGCCGCCGCCAACTGTGAATGGCATTCACGCGCAGCAGCAGGAGCAGCGGCGAGGACGCCGATCTGGTTTTAGGTTCAGACACTGCGCGGAAGCTAACGGGAAATATGTTCGCGTGCAACTTCACTGCGAACGGAGCGCGCACTGCCCCGGAGCGCGGCCTTCAGGCCGCTTCAGTAGCTGGGCGGTCATTAACGAAACGATTGGCCTGTGGGCTTCCGAACGGTGAAGCGGCGTGAACGCCGCGCGCC
>DMQW01000291.1 GCA_003455565.1 Limisphaerales bacterium | reverse complement strand
GTTCACTACTTCCGCCCGGACAATCTGCCGCTGATAAATCTGTTTCACACGCTCGGCATCAAACATCTTCGCATCGGTGGCAACACCTCCGACCGCGACGTAAAAAAACTGCCGGGCGAAGCCGATCTCGACAGCCTGTTCGCGTTCGCCAAAGCTGCAAATGTAAAAGTCATTTACTGTCTGCGCCTGCACAACGGCGATCCGCAGGCCGACGCCGCGACGACAAAATACATCATGGATCGCTATGCGCCGCTCGTGGATGCTTTTTCCATCGGTCAGGAGCCGAGCGCGTATCCCGTCGAGAAAAAAGACAACCGCCCCGCCACGGAACGCATGGGCGCGGCGGTGGAAAAATATCAGTATTCAGCTTACGCCGCCGATTGGAAAAAATTTGCGGACACCATCATTGCCGCCGTTCCGGACGTTAAATTTTGCGGGCCGAGCGTCCACAACAACGCCGACTGGGCGCGGAAGTTCATGGCCGACTTCGGACATTCCAACCATGTCGCACTGATTACCGAACATCTTTACGCTGGCGGTGCGGGCGGCAAAGTTCCGATGCCGGAAATCGGACGCGACCGGATGCTGTCGGATGAATTCACCGGCAAGTATCAAAAACTGCACGATGGTTTTGTGCCGCTGGCGGTTTCCAACGGCCTGCCGTATCGGCTTGAAGAAGTGAACAATTATTTCAATGGCGGCGCGACGAACGTGAGCAACACCTTCGCCTCCGCGTTGTGGGGATTGGATTTCATGTATTGGTGGGCGGCGCACGGCGCGGCGGGACTCAACTTCCACACCGGCGACAAAGTAGCCGCCGGCAACACGCTCCAGCCGTCGAAATACACCGCTTTTTTTTCCACGACCAACGGCTATCTCATCCGCCCGCTTGGCTATGGCATCAAAGCGTTTGATCTGGGCAGCCATGGAAAAATAATTCCCGCGACGATTTCAAATCCCGACAATCTCAACTTGAGCGCCTACGCCATTTTGGGCGACGACAAAAATCTTTATCTTACGATCATCAACAAGGAACATGGCGCGACGGCGCGCGATGTGAAAATTTCTATCAATCAAAACAGCGCGGGCTTTATGCGCGGGCAAATAATTTTTTTAACTGCGCCGAATAATGACGTTACGACTACTTCCGGCGAAACTCTTGGCGACGCTCCAATTCAAAACGACGGAAGCTGGAGCGGAACGTGGAAACCTTTGGGCGAACCGATGGTGCATAATTTAGCAGACGGCGTGTTTTTTGTGAATATTCCCGCTGTCAGCGCCGCGATTCTAAAACTGTCTGCAAATTGATTTCACTTCGCAGCCGGCAGTTGCGCCATTTTTAAATAGAGCCGCGCGGAACTGCCGGCAAAATCCCCGGCCTTGTAAAATTTCAAGCCGTCCTTGAGTTTGCTTTCAGGATACTCGGCGGCGGCGCGCAATAAAAGTTCGCCCAGTTCATTGCGGTTCGGGCTGTGGATTTGTTTGTAAGGCCACTCGCGTTTCGGGTCGGCAAATTGCGCCATGAATTCCCTAAATTCGTTCGTGTATTTCGCGTGGTGCGCGGTTCTTTGCTTTGAAAGTCGTGGAGCAACGATTGGAAATTAGCCGGCTTCGCAGTGCCTGGTGTCGGCAAATAAAATGAATTCATCCCGCGCTGGTCGCGCCGAAGCGGAGCGCAGGCGGAAGGGACATGAAATGGAGGTAGCGTTCGACCGGTGAGCGACAGCATCGTCCACGCAACAATGAACTGCGTCTGCGGCACAGACAGCGCCTTCCGCAGAAGAGCAAGCGGCGATTTCTCGACCCGGAGCATCATCCGCGTGGGGACGCGCAGCGTCCGCATCGGGGCGAGCGTCGTCCGCGAGGGGACGGGCAGCGGTTTCTGCGGGGCAAGCTGCGGTTTTTCAGGGATTACCGAGGTTTTTGGCAGGTTCCAAGCCTGTAGGGCGACGGATTTTTTAAAACACAAAGGCGCAAAGGCGCGAAGCGATGGATGGAAATTGGCCCGGCACAATGTGCCGGGTTTATCGCCCAAAATGAAATCGTCCTGCCGCCGTCGCGCCGGAGCGGCGCTTCCGCCTTCGTTTCCTTCGGCGCGACAAGTTGGCGCGCCGCGTAGGCGGAAAGGGACGATGGAATCCGCCGTGAATTTTCCATCGTCCCGCCGGGACGGATGATTTTATTCGATCAGCAACCAGCCGCCTTGTGGCTGGCTCATTTCCAGCATCGCTCCGCGACTTGTTTGGGCTACTTCACTTTTTCCACCACCAGCATTTCGATGGGTTCGCGGCTTGGCACAAGCCGAGTTGCCTATTTCGCATCCTGAATCATGCCCAACGACTGATTTGCGATAACATTTAAAAGTCTGTTTGTGGAACTAGCAGCCTCAATCAAAATTGGAATCGCTGGTTTTGCCTGTTTTCTAAATTGCCCTAAAGCTGCTGCGCATTCTGCCGCTATGCTGAAATTCGTTTCTTGCAAACCTTGTATTAAAGCCGGAATGGAAATATCCGGCTCTAATTTTAGTGCGCCGAGCAGCCCGGCTGCGCGAAACCGAGTGTTATCGCGAAATAAAGCATTGGTGCTTTCGTATTGAAGATTTTCAATGGCAATTGGAAAAGCGGCACTTGCCTCATCAGGCGAAATCTTGCCAGAAGAAATCGCATTGGCAAGATTAGCGGCCGCATTATCTCGAATTGAAAATCTCAAGTGCGGATCTGAATTATCATTTGTGAGTGCGCTCAACAATTCAGGCAGAGCATCCCGTCCAATACCTGAAAAAGCGCCTAGCACAGCCCATGGTTTTTGTTCCAACATTTTTTTTAAGTCAGGAATCGCCGATTTTCCTGTAGAACCAAGAGCATCAAACGCCCAAACAGCTTCCCTAAAGCGTTCATCTGGTGTTCGTTTATCTTGCCCCGCATAATGCACTTTGCTGAAACGGCTATCACCAAGGTCGGCCAGCAAAAATGGCAAAGTTTTCTTTCCCATCCGCTGGATGGCTGTGGCTGCTGCGGTGCGTTTATCTTGGTGGACATAATCATTATTCTGCGGTTGGACATAATCAATGTCTGGAAGCCATTTTAATAGCGTTCTGCCTTTGTAACTCGGTTCACGCGGCGGAAGAATATTTTTGACTATTACAGTGCCAGTTCCGGCAACCAGCAAAATCCCGATGCCAACAATTGCCATTTTCGCTTTTGTCCATGCCATAATTTTCAATGCTCCTTTGATGAGGGTTAAGGTTGAACCGCTGGCCGCCGCGCCTTTGGCAATCGCCACGGCGGTCACAGATTTTGCCAGCGCCACGGGCGCGGCTTGAACGGAGTTGGCGGAAATCGCCCCGGCAAGGATGGCCGTGGTCGAACTCACGCCGCGTTTCGTGAAAAATATCCGCAGCTTTTCCAGCGCCCGGTTCACGCGCATTTTCGCCGCGTCTTCACTCGCGCCCAGCGCCGCGCCAACTTCCGCAAAAGTTTTGTTTTCAAAAAATCGCAGCACCAGCGCGTCGTGATCTTTTTGACCGAGCTGTTCCATCGCGCCGTCCAGCAACGGGGCGATTTGATTCCAAGTTTCTTCGGGCATCGGTTCGGCTTCGTTCAAAATGGATTGCATGTGCGCCTCCTGTTCGCGACGTTGCCGCCGCCGTTGAATGGTCAGTGCATTGGCGCCCGCGTATCGCGCCGTGCGGCAAAGCCAGCCGGGCAAAATGGTCTGCGGGCCGAGCGCGTCCGCCTTGCGCGCCAGAATGATGAACACCGCCTGCGTGATTTCCTGGGCGAGATGCGGGTCGCGCACCGACCGCCGCGCCACGGAATAAACGAGGTTGACGTGGCGCGAAACCAGCGCACCGAACGCTTCCTCGGAATTGCGCCGGGCATATTCCCGCAGCAGGGTCAGGTCGTCATTCAGCATTTCACTCATATCATTTACGCCGCCGCGAAAAGGTAACAGATTATTTTTTGTGACGGGCGATTTTATCCGGCTAATGCAAAACGCGCGGTAAGGTTCGATTCTAATGAGCGAATTCTCATTTATTTTGAAAAGAATTATTGCGCACGAAAATAAAATGAGTAAAAAATGAGTGAACGCAGGCTTATCCGCCGCACCATCACCAGAAAATAATGCCGACCGCCAATCAGATCAGTCAGACGCCGCCGGGCGCACCGTTGAAACAGGGGCTTTACGACCCGCAGTTCGAGCATGACTCGTGCGGCATCGGTTTCGTCGTCAACATGAAGGGCAAGAAGTCCCATCAACTGGTGGCGGACGGATTGCTGATCCTCATGAACCTCGATCATCGTGGCGCGGTCGGCTGCGAGGCGAACACCGGCGACGGCGCGGGCATCTTGATCCAGACACCGCATGAATTTCTCGTCAAGGTGACGGCGAAGCTCGGCTTCCAACTGCCGGCGCCCGGCGAATACGGCGTGGGCATGTTGTTCCTGCCGCAGAATCCGCTGAAGCGCAACGGCGTCAAGACCGCGTTCGCCAAAATCGTTTCCGCCGAGGGCCAGACGTTGCTCGGCTGGCGCGATGTGCCGACGGATAATTCTTCGGTCGGCAAAACGGCGGTTGCCGCCGAGCCGCACATGGCGCAGGTGTTCATCGGCCGCAATCCGGCGATCAAGGATGAAGCGGCGTTCGAGCGCAAACTTTACGTCATCCGCAAACGGGCGGAGCAGAAGATCCGTTACGGCAGCAATATTGACGGCGGCAAATGGTTTTACGTTTCCAGCCTCGCGGTGCGGACGATGATTTACAAAGGCATGCTCATGCCGGAACAGTTGGCGAATTATTATCCTGATTTGCGCGATGAGAGCATGGTCACGGCGCTGGCGCTGGTGCATTCGCGTTTTTCCACGAACACGTTTCCGAGCTGGGAGCGCGCGCATCCGAACCGTTACATCGCGCACAACGGCGAAATCAACACGCTGCGCGGCAATGTGAACTGGATGAAGGCGGCGCAGACGAATTTCAAATCGGCATTGTTCGGCAAGGACATCAAGAAGGTCATCCCGGTCATCAACGAGGACGGCAGCGACTCGGCGCAGTTTGATAATTGTCTCGAACTCCTTGTGATGGCGGGCCGCGAACTGCCGCACGCGATGATGATGATGATTCCTGAACCGTGGGAAAATCACGAGAGCATGGACGCGGAACGCCGCGCGTTTTACGAATATCATTCCTGCCTCATCGAGCCGTGGGACGGCCCGGCTTCGATGGCGTTCACGGACGGCATCCGCATCGGCGCGTGCCTCGACCGCAACGGCCTGCGTCCGTCGCGCTATTACGTCACCAAAGACAACGTGGTCATCATGGCTTCCGAAGCCGGTGTGTTGCCGATTGCGCCGGAGCGCGTCGCCAGCAAAGGCCGTTTGCAGCCGGGTCGGATGTTTCTCATTGATACCGAGCAGGGCCGCATCATCGCCGACGAGGAGCTCAAAAAGAAATACACCTCCGCGCAACCTTATCGCGAGTGGCTGGATAAATATCACGTCCTGCTCGAAGACTTGCCGGAGCCGTCGCAACATACGGAACCCGGCCACCGCAAAGTTCTCCAGCATCAGCAGGCGTTTGGCTACACGTTTGAAGATCTGCGTTTCATTGTCGGCCCGATGGCGAACGACGGCGTGCAGCCGCTCGGCTCGATGGGCACGGACACGCCGCTCGCGGTGCTGTCGGACAAGCCGCAGTTGCTTTACAATTATTTCAAGCAGTTGTTCGCGCAGGTCACGAATCCGCCGATTGATCCGATCCGCGAAGAAATCATCACGGCCACACACACGATGGTCGGTTCGCGTGGCGGCCTGCTGAATTCCAAACCCGATAGCTGCGCGCTCATCCGGCTGGATCAGCCGATCCTCACCAACGAAGAACTGGAAAAACTCCGGCACGTTGACCGCCCCGGTTTCAAGGCCGCGACCCTGCCGATTCTTTTCAAGGCGGCTGATGGCGAAAAAGGTCTGGAGCAGGCGCTGGAAGAAATGTTCGCCATCGCCGATCAAGCCATCAAGGACGGCGCGAACATTTTGATTTTGTCCGACCGGGGCGTTTCGCCGGAACTCGCGCCCATCCCGGCCCTGCTCGCCACGGCGGGTTTGAATCACCATCTCATCCGCAACGGCACACGCGGCCGCACCGGCCTCGTGCTGGAATCCGGCGAACCGCGCGAGGTGCATCATTTCGCGCTGCTCATCGGCTACGGTTGCAGCGCCATCAATCCGTATCTCGCCTACGATACGATTGACGATCTCATCAAGGAAGGCCTGCTGCAAAAGACCGACCACAAGACGGCGCAGAAAAAATTCATCAAGGCCGCGATCAAAGGCGTCGTCAAAACGATGGCCAAGATGGGCATCTCGACCGTGCAAAGTTATCGCGGCGCGCAAATTTTTGAAGCCGTCGGCCTCAACAGCGAAGTCGTGGACAAATATTTCACCTGGACGCCGTCGCGCATTGAAGGCATTGGCCTCAACGTCATCGCCGAGGAAGCACTCGCGCGTCATCACCGCGCTTTCCCGCGCGAATCCGTCAATGCCGAACTCGAAGCCGGCGGCCAGTATCAATGGCGCGACAGCGGCGAATATCATTTATTTAATCCACAGACGATTCACAAATTGCAGACCGCCTGCCGGCTCGGCAGCGAAAAAATTTACCGCGAATACGCCGAGCTGGTGAACAATCAGGCGAAGAACCTTTGCACCTTGCGCGGCCTGCTGGATTTCAAGTTTGCGGAAAATCCGATTCCACTCGAAGAAGTTGAATCCGTCGAAAGCCTCGTGAAACGCTTCAAGACCGGCGCGATGAGCTACGGTTCAATTTCCAAAGAAGCGCACGAAACACTCGCCGTCGCGATGAACCGGCTCGGCGGAAAATCCAACACCGGTGAAGGCGGCGAAGACCCGGCGCGTTACGTTCTGGAAGCCAACGGCGACTCGAAAAATTCCGCCATCAAGCAGGTCGCATCCGGTCGTTTCGGCGTCACGAGCCATTATCTCGTCAGCGCGCGCGAACTCCAAATCAAGATGGCGCAGGGTGCGAAGCCCGGCGAAGGTGGCGAGCTGCCCGGCAAGAAAGTTTATCCGCCCATCGCCAAAACGCGTGGCACGACCGCCGGCGTCGGTCTGATTTCTCCGCCGCCGCACCATGACATTTACTCCATCGAAGATTTGGCGGAGTTGATCCACGACTTGAAAAATTCCAACCGCAATGCGCGCATCAGCGTCAAGCTCGTCGCCGAAGTTGGCGTCGGCACGGTCGCGGCGGGCGTTGCCAAGGCGCACGCGGATGTCGTTTTGATTTCCGGTCACGACGGCGGCACCGGCGCGTCGCCGTTGTCCTCCATCAAACACGCGGGTGGCCCGTGGGAACTCGGCCTCGCCGAAACGCACCAGACGCTCGTGTTGAATAATTTGCGCAGCCGCATTTACGTCGAGGCAGACGGCCAGTTGAAAACCGGTCGCGACGTGGCGGTGGCCGCGCTGCTCGGCGCGGAAGAATTTGGTTTTGCCACCGCGCCGCTCGTGGTGATGGGCTGCATCATGATGCGCGTCTGCCATCTGAACACCTGTCCGGTCGGCGTCGCGACGCAGGATCCGAAGTTGCGCAAACGCTTCACCGGCGAACCTGAACACGTCGTGAATTTCATGCGCTTCATCGCGATGGAACTGCGCGAGATCATGGCCAAACTAGGCTTCCGCAAACTCGAAGACATGGTTGGACGCACGGACAAACTCGCGCCGTGGAAAGCGATTGAGCATTGGAAAGCCAAAGGTCTCGACCTCACGCCAATTTTGTATCAGCCCGAAGCCGGGCCGGAAGTCGGACGTTTCCGCCAGCAGGATCAGGATCACGGCCTCGACAAATCTCTCGACGTAACGAAGCTGCTGGCAATCTGCCAGCCGGCGATTGAGCGCGGCGAAAAAGTTCACGCGGAACTCCCGATCCACAACGTGAACCGCGTCGTCGGCACGATTGTCGGCAGCGAAATCACGAAGCAGCACGGGCCGGACGGCCTGCCCGAAGACACGGTGCATCTGAAATTTTTCGGCAGCGCGGGACAAAGTTTCGGCGCGTTCATACCCAGGGGCATGACGCTCGAACTCGAAGGCGACGCGAACGATTATTTTGGCAAAGGCTTGAGCGGCGGCAAACTGATTGTGTATCCGCCCAAAGGTTCAACCTTCGCCGCCGAGGACAACATCATCATCGGCAACGTGGCGCTTTA
>DMQW01000298.1 GCA_003455565.1 Limisphaerales bacterium | reverse complement strand
TATGGCAAGAATGGAATTGAATTTTTTTGCCGGTGCGGGCAGGATACGCCGTCTTTGCGGTCATTAAATTAACATTAAAAAATATGAGCAATAAAGGCAGGTTAGGAATTTTGGTTGGCGGCGGCCCGGCGCCGGGTTTGAACGGCGTCATCGCGGCGGCCACCATCGAAGGCATCAATCAAGGTTATGAAGTCATCGGCTTCCGTGACGGCTTCAAACACATCGCCCAAGGTGACACCACGCAGATCAAGCCGCTGTCCATCCGCGACGTGAAGGACATCCACCTCAGGGGCGGCTCGATTCTTGGCACTGCGCGCACGAATCCGACCAAGTCCGAGGAACAGATGGAAAATATTTTCACCGTGTTCGAAAAGCTCGGCATCACCGCGCTCGTGAGCATCGGCGGTGACGATACGGCGTTTTCCGCCAGCGTCGTGGCCAAGCGCAGCGGTGGTAAAATCAAAGTCGCGCACGTTCCCAAGACGATTGACAACGATCTGCCATTGCCCGGCACCGCGCCGACGTTCGGCTACGAAACGGCACGGCATTATGGCGTGCAAATTGTCCGTAATCTGATTGAAGACGCCCGCACCACGTCCCGCTGGTATCTCATCATCAGCATGGGCCGCGCGGCGGGACATCTCGCGCTCGGCATCGCCAAGGCATCGGCGGCAACGCTCTCGATCATCTCCGAGGAATTTCGCGGCCGCCAGGTGACCGTGGACGAAGTCTGCGACATCATCATCGGCTCCATCATCAAGCGCAAAGCCGAAGGCTCCAACTACGGCCTCGTCGTCCTCGCGGAAGGCTTGATTGAAGCGATCGGCGAAAAAGGTTTGGTGGCCGCATTGCCCGAAGGCCAGCTTGAGCGTTTCGGCAAAGTGGTCCGCGACGACCACGGCCATCTGCGTTTGGGCGAAATTGAATTTGGCCGCCTGATGAAGGAACTTTTGACGCAGCGGCTCGAAAAGCTCGGCATCAAGATGACTTTCATAGACAAGGATCTTGGCTACGAACTGCGCTGCGCCGACCCGATTCCGTTTGACGCCGAATACACCCGCGACCTCGGCTACGCCGCGGTGAAATTCCTCCGTTCGCCCGAGGCCGAAAAATACGGCGCCATCATCAGCTTCGTGGACGGGAAAATGAACCCGCTGCCGTTCGACAATATGCTCGACCCCAAGACCGGCCGCATGCAAAATCGCCGCGTCAACGTGGACGGCGAAGCCTACGAATGCGCCTGTGCCTACATGATCCGCCTCGAACGCGAAGATTTCGAGGACGCGAAGCAACTCGGCAAGCTCGCGGTCATCGTCAACTTGACGCCGGAACAATTCCGCGCCCGCTTCGGCTACCTCACCGGCCTCAAGTAAAATTATTTTATGCGAACGGCGGCGGGAAAAAATCCTGCCGCCGTTTGTTTTTTTTGAAACCGCGCAAATTTATTTTTTTGAACAACAAAGGAACCCAGCAACCAAGTTACGGCCAGTATTTCTGTTTTAGCTTTTCCTTGGTTACTCCGTTACTTTGTTGTTCAATTTTCTGGTAAAACTGACGATATGAAACCGCTTGCGGACTGCAAACTTTACACCTTCGTGGACACGGCCTATCTGCATGGCCGCGCGCCCGAACTCGTCGCGCAGCAACTCTGCGACGGCGGCAGCGATCTGATCCAGCTCCGCGCCAAAAATTCTTCGCCCGATGAAATCCGTGCCATGGCGGAAAAAATCCTGCCCGTCACGCGCCGCGCCAACGTCGGCCTCGTCATCAACGATCACGACGACATCGCGCGAGAATTGGAAGTGGACATTTGCCATTTGGGACAGGAAGATTTTTTTGACGCCGGGCACAAACACGTCATCGAATTCTGGGGAATGGAGCGGGTTTTGCCGATTGGTTTATCAACGCACTCGCCCGAACAGGCGAAGCGCGCGTTGAACGCCGGTGCGGATTACCTCGCCATCGGGCCGGTGTTTGCGACGGGCACGAAGCCGGGCGCGAAACCCGTGACGCTTGAATACGTCCGCTGGGCGGCGGCGAACGTGACCGTCCCGTGGTTCGCCATCGGCGGCATCAATCTGCAGACGCTCGCGGAAGTTCTGGCGGCGGGCGCGCGGCGCATCTGCGTCGTCTCGGCGATTCTCAACGCGCCGGACATCGCGCAGGCGTGCGCGGAATTTCGCTGCAAGTTGGAGTGAAATAATTTCCAACGGCAGGTTAAAAAACAGCTTCATCCATAACCTTCCGTTTGATTTCCCGCTTTTGTCGGCCCGCGCCGTCGTTTAGATTCCCCGCATGGCTTTTCTGCGGCGATGGCTTTTGATTTTGTCCGTGCTCATTTTGGGCGGCGGACAAATCCTGGTTGCGGGCACGCGCGAGGAAAACGCTTTTGCCGCCGCCGCCAAAGCGTTTCAGGATGAAGTCTGGGCGCACGCGGAGACGGGGTTCGCGCAGTTTGTCCAAAGATTTCCCAAGTCCACCAACGCGCCGGCGGCGGTGCTGTTTCAGGCGCAGGCGGAATTTCAGCAGCGGAAATTTACAAATGCCATCGCGCTGCTGGCCGACACCAACAATCTGGCGCAGGCCAAAATTCTGGCCGACCGCTACGCTTACTGGACGGCCGAGGCGCAATTCGCCATCGGCGACACCAACCATCTGGCGGCGGCGGCGGAAACATTTGTCACGCTGACAAAAAATTTTCCAGAATCGCCGCTCGCCTTGAGCGCGGTCGTCGAGGCGGGAGCCGCGCAGGAAAAACTGGGCAACTGGGCGCAGCTCGCGGAATTGCTGGGCGCGACGAACGGCGCGTTCCAGCGCGCGGCGGCACTCGACGCAGCCAATGAACTGGTTTCGCGCGGCCGGCTTTTGCTGGCGCAGGGGCGGCTGGCGCAGCAGGATTTTACCGGCGCGGAAGCGGTTTTGAAGCTGCTGAATCCGCAGACGCTCGCGCCGAAACTGGAATGGCAGCGGGATTATCTGCTCGGCCAGCTGAAGTCTGGCGCGGGTGATCTCGAAGCGGCGCTGGCGGTCACGACCAATTTACTTTCCGTCGCCCGCTC
The DNA here is from genome assembly GCA_003455565.1 of Limisphaerales bacterium. Classification (GTDB taxonomy): domain Bacteria; phylum Verrucomicrobiota; class Verrucomicrobiia; order Limisphaerales; family UBA11358; genus UBA11358. The sequence continues at coordinate 15 of DMQW01000298.1, read as the reverse complement.
GCTGAAAAACGCCGG
>DMQW01000020.1:14057-18518 GCA_003455565.1 Limisphaerales bacterium | reverse complement strand
TCGCGGGACCAGGAACCGATGCAGTGGGAGATTTTGGCAGTCCGCTCCGAATTTTAAGGCAAATCAATTCATTTCGTGGTCTGGCAGGATTTTCAAAAACGCGCCTCGAAGTTCATTTCTTTGATGAGTCGGCGAGCAAGATTGAAAAACTCAAGGCGAATATAAAACAGAACGGCCTTGAAATTTCGGGCGTTGTTTTTGACATTCAAGCCCTGCCGTTTTCATCCGCATTCGAGCGAGTAAAAAACACGCTGGCGAATCACTCGGCGGCAAAACTTGTGTTGGCAGACCAGTTTGGCGTTGATCAAATAACAGACAAAGTATTTCAACAACTGGTTGAATTTCCAGTGTGTGACTTTCTCTTTTTTATTTCTTCCTCGGCGCTACATCGCTTTCGAGATCATCCGGCGATTCGGCTAAAGATCAAAAGGCCAGATGACTATTACCATGTTCATTACGCCGTCCTTGATTTTTATCGCGGCCTGCTGCCAAAAAATTGTCGGTATTATTTAGCACCGTTCTCAATCAAAAAAGGTTCAAACATTTACGGCATCGTCTTTGGCTCGGGGCATCCCCTTGGCTTAGACAAGTTTTTGCGCGTCGCTTGGGACGCTGACAAACTAAACGGTGAGGCGGATTTCGACATCCATCGAGAAGACATTTTGCCCGGAGAATTATTTTTGCCGATTGATGACTTTAGGCCAAGCAAGCTGACAGCTTTTGAGCGCGATTTGGAAAAGTCGCTTCGAGATGGCAAATGCCCGACCGAAATTGAAGTGATTTGGAAATGTTTTGAACACGGTGTTACGCGTAAACACGCCGAACCTGTGCTCGCCAAGTTGAAAAAAGAAGGCGTCATTAAATTCGATTTCCGAGTGCCGGATATTGATCGCCTTCGCCAGCCACGACCTATTCATTTGATTTGATATGAACATTGATGCTCCTGAAATCAGCCTCGTCATTCTCTGCTACAACGAGGACGGCGATCAGCACATTTTTGAAGTATTTCCGCCGGTTCCGAGGCTCGAATCAGCTTTCTTTCGGCGGCATTTTCCTGTAAAATTCAGCCATCAAAATGATGGCCACGAGCAAAGAAAATCGCCCGGTCACGCTGCCGGAAGGCGTCAGTTTGCGGCGCGTGGCGGAGGTGTTGCTGGATGCGTGGGAGGCCGGCGCACATCAGTGGACGGACAGTCCGCTGCAATTGCGCGAAGGCGCCCCGCCCAAGCCGGCGATGCCCGTGCCGCAGGATGCGCTGGACTTGTTCCGGCTGCTCGCGGAACGGCGCGTGGATTATCTGCTCGTCGGCGGCCTGGCGATGCTGACTTACGTCAACGGCCGCAACACCAAGGACGTGGACCTGTTGATGTCCCTCGAAGCCTCGCGCGAAATCCCGGAACTGGAAATTCGTGACCGGCAGGATTTTTTTGCCCGGGCGCAGTTTCGCAGCGTGCAGGTGGATTTGCTTTTCACTTTTAATCCGCTGTTTAAAACCGTCGTGGAAAAATTCGCCACGAAACACCGGTTTGCGGAATTGGAAGTTCCGGCAGTGACGGTCGAAGGTTTGATTGTTTTGAAACTTTATGCGCTGCCGTCGCTTTACCGGCAGTTTGATTGGGATCGAATCTACGTTTATGAAAGCGACATCAAACTTCTGCTGGCCCGCCACAAGCCGGAGGTTGAACCCTTGTTCAAATTGCTTGAGCCGCATCTTTTGCCAACGGACATGATCGAATTACGGAAAATTGTTTCGGAAGAACAACAGCGCATAGCCAAAGCCGAAGGCAACACACCGAATTGAATGTCAACCAACGAACCACCGATCATCAGTCTCGTCATTCCTTGTTACAACGAGGAGGGCAACCTGCGCGAACTCATCAAGACCATCCGCGCGGCGGTCGAGCCGTTGCAGATTTCCTACGAGGTCGTCATCACCGACGATTGCAGCAAGGACAAGTCGTGGGAAATCCTTCAGGAACTCGCGGCGGGCGACCCGCGCATCCGCGTGCAAAAATTTGCGTTCAACTGCGGCGAGAGCGCGGCGAGCTTCGCCGGTCTCAAGGCCGCGCGCGGCAAATATCTTTTCACGCTCGACGCCGATTTGCAGAACGACCCGAAAGATCTGCCGAAATTTCTGGACGCGCTGAAACATTTCGACTGCGTCTGCGGCACGCGCGTGAAGGCGCGCGGCGAGGGCGACAATTTTATTCGCGTCGCGTCATCGCGCATTGCCAATGCGGTGCGGAATAAATTGTCCGGCGAGCAAATTGCCGACGCGGGCTGCACCTATCGTGCGTTCAAACGCGAGTGCATCGAGAACCTGAAATTCTTCAAAGGCATGCACCGCTTCCTGCCGACGCTGTTCAAGATCGAAGGCCACACGGTCACGGAGATTGAAGTGACGAACAATCCGCGGTTCGCCGGCCAGAGCAATTATGGCGTGTGGAATCGCCTGTTCGCGTCGTTCTACGATCTGCTCGCGGTGCGCTGGATGAAGAAGCGGATGTTCAAATACAAGGTGGCGGAGCGGATCAATTAAAGTTTGGAGTTCCGCCTTCAGGCGGTTTTACGAAGGCTTCGACATTGCCGCCTAAAGGCGGAACTCCAAACCGAATTTGCTCATGTTGCGCTGACGTAATTTTCAATCGGCTCCGCGCCGAGCGTGCCGGTCAGCTTTTTCGGATAATCCGGCGACTCGACGGCTTCGAGCGTTTTACGCGCCTGCGTCAAACGGTCGGCGATGCCGAGATTTTCCGCGACGTCGGTGTAGTTTGGGCGGCGCAGAAATTGATTCAGGCATTCGACATGGCGTTTCCATAAGGCGCGGTCCACTTTCTGTTTCGCCGCTAATCGGGCCGCATACCAATCGCTCGCCAACAGATTTTCGAGCGTAAAAAGTTTCCGCACGTCGGGATGTTCCAGGCCTTTGCTGTCCCACGCGTCGTGAAGCATGATGTGCAGCAGCGCCTTCAGCGGCGGACACGTCTGCGCGATGCTGCCGTCGTCGAAATACATTTTCGCAACGCGCTTTTGCGTGGCGACGATGTTGTCCATGCCGTCCGCAAAAATTTCTTTGGACTGCAGTTCCGGCTTGAGCATCGCCTCGGTGAAGACGGCGTGCGGATGATTGAACACACGGCCAAAAAACGCGTGGACGAACCGCGCGTTGATGCGCCAGCCGAGCCGGCTCGCGAGAACTTTTTTGCCGCCGTGCTCGAAGTCCTGGCACTTGTCCAGAAAGCGGTTAGCGATGAGAAATTTCGGGTCGCGTTCCTCGGCGGTCAGGCGGCACCAGACTTCCGGCACGATCAAACTCACGTCGTGATCCATCCGCGCATTCGGGCCGACGTAGCCGGCGGCGGTCACAAAACCATTGTGGCCACAGAGGATCCACGCGACGAGCGAGTTGTTCAAATCCATGATCGGCGGCATGGCATTGAACGGCCCTTTGGTCAGCGCGCCTTCGGAACCCGCGCCGGTGGTCGAAGGCGATTTGCCCGTCATGCTGCAAATAAATTCCATGAACAACTCCGGCAGTTCAAAAAAATGAACCGGGTTGTAGCACGCGAGCGCGCGAATGCCGACATCGGGCGGATTGTTGCGGCGTCCCGGCAGCAAAACCGTGACCGGCGTGTAGAGCGGCAAGCCGGGCGGCACGCGGCGGCGCAGACGCGCACAAATTTCGGCGAGGTAAGTTTCCGGTGTGCGCACGAGGTCGGGCCGCTTCTGGAGGTAGCGCGGATTTTTCGTCGGCTTGCCGTCCACGAGGCGCGGGTTGGCGGTGCAGACGAAATATTCCGGCGCGCCGGTCTGCGCGATTTCGCGGATGAACGTCTGCATCGGCTCGGTGAACTGATGGAAGCCGAGGGCGTCTTCCACCATGTCGCGTGCATTCGCGGGCGTGAGCGGTTCGTAGTTGGAAAAGAAATTGTCGGGCTGGACGAAATCATTTTCCGCCTGCTTGTCGTAGCCGCGATGAATCGCGTCGTCGGGCCGCTGGAACAAACGCTGTTCGCAGTTCTGCACAAATTTCAGGGAAAGATTTTTGTCCGTGCCTTCCGGCAAATTGGCCAGCACCGCCGCCGGCACGACCGTTGACGCGGTGATGTCGTCTTCCATCTGCACTTTGACGGCGGGATGAAAATCTTTGCGCAGGCCGAACGTGCGCCACGCGCCATCGGCATCAAAACCGACGCGCAGATACGTCGTGACGAGCTTACGGTTGTCGCATTTCAGTTCGTTGCCGGGCGTGCCGTTGATGATGTCCACGCTGAAATGATCGCGCCAATGACCGTTCCACGCGGGCTTGAAATAGCGTTTCACGACGAAGACGACTTCCTTGACGTGCTGTGGAACGCTTGTGAGCCAGGCGTTGTATTCTGGCGTGTAATCTTGTTCGTCCGGCGTGAGCAGCTTGATGACGGAGCCGAGCGAACGTTCCGGCGAAAGCACGGCGCGTTT